>NZ_CFKYFN010000109.1:0-127710 GCF_985060555.1 Odoribacter sp.
AATTTTCGCACAATTGCCCCGTCCCCGTGATTCTATAATAGGTTAATGTAATCTGTCCAACTTTTCGGGGGGGCAGTTCAGAATCGGAACGGTATAGAAAAAATAAGTCTAAATTATAGGTATAAATAATATGTAAATACTGTAATTTATATGGGATAAAATTTTTATCTGAGATCGATAACTTCTACTTCCGGATGTTTAGCCGGGTCGAATTTAAAGAATGAATCGGCAGGTACGGGTGAACTTTGTTTGATGGATTTGATTGTGATCAGGACATTGTTTCCGTCTTTGCCGAAAGAGGTTACTTTTTGTATCGATGAAGTGGCCGGATTTACCCAGATACCGATTTTTGTAAAGTTACGGCTTTTATCTGTAGGAAAAAGTTCGATGTAGGTTATGTCGTTGCCCGTGCTGACCAGTTTTTGGTCGAATCCTTGGTTGTGGATATCGAAAAGTGTCGTCGGATTCAACATCTCTTCTTCTTCTTCATTGGGATTTTTGATGTTGACTTCCTGTACTTCCGGCATATAGGTATAGATATTTTTCCCGTCGTAATAGTTTTCAACGTCCATCACGTTGAGTTTATAAAGATTTCCCTTCATCCAGGCTTTTCCTTCGTGCATTTCATGGATATTTTCGCTGGGGTTTTCCATCGTTAGGGTAAAGTCGATTTCTGCTGCCGGGTAAGCTTTGAATTTTGCAGCTGCTTTATCCAATATTTCTTTTGCTTTCGGGTCGTTTTGTGCAAATACTGCATAAGCGAGGAGCACAAATAGAAGGGTCATAAAATATCGCATAATAAAAAGTTTTAATGTGTTCTGATCCTATTTTGTAATTTCATTACGGCAAAGATACAGAATGTACCGTATATTCTGAAATTTTATTTAGATTTGTATGGTGAAATAAGTTTAAGGACCTATGTTGTTATTTATCAAGCTCGGCTTTTTCGATATACTGGATATTCTGATCGTTGCTTTTATTTTTTATCAGATTTATCGTTTGGTGAAGGGGACGGTAGCGATTAATATCTTTGCCGGAATTTTTACGTTTTATGTGGCCTGGTTGTTGGTGAGGGCGTTGAATATGGAGCTGATCACCTCCATTATGGGGCAGTTTTTCGGTATGGGAATGATCGCCCTGCTGATCGTTTTTCAACAGGAAGTCCGCCGGTTTTTATTGCTGGTGGGTAGTAAATATAATTTGCAGAATATTTTCAATCTGGAGAAATTGTTTGCCAAGCCTGTGATCAAGGAAGATGTATCGGATGCTATCGTCGAGGCCTGTGTGAATTTTTCGGCTTCGAAGACGGGGGCTTTGATTGTTTTTCAGCAAAATACCGAATTGTACAATTATGCCCAGACAGGGGTCATGATGAAAGCGAAGGTGACCGATGAATTGATTGAAAATATTTTTTTCAAGAATACGCCTTTACACGATGGAGCCGTTATCATCAATGAAAATAAGATTTTAGCCGCCCGTTGTATTCTTCCGGTCTCCGATCGCCGGGATATTCCCGGAAGTATGGGATTGCGGCATCGGGCTGCTTTGGGACTCAGTGGGGTGAGCGATGCTTATGTGGTTGTCGTGAGCGAAGAAACCGGAAATATCACTTTCTTTAAAGACGGAAGTTTTAAAGTAAAAGTGAGTCCCGAGGAATTGAAAAAATTTTTGAGCAACGATTTCTCCGGCTTTGTGGTGAAATAATGTGATTTGCCCGGCCGGTGGTAGTAAAACAGGGGTCCTGCATACAGAACCCCTCTTTTGACGGTAAGCGGTTGGTTTATAAAGTTTTCAGACAAGCGTTGACATTGTCTTCGATTCGTTTCAGCACATGGGTAGAATCGGCTTTTACGAATTTCTGGCCTGTGATGTGTTCATATAATTCGATGTAACGATCGGTAATTCCGGCAACTACTGCGGGAGTCATTTCCGGTACTTTTTGTCCGGCTTGTCCCTGAAAGCCGTTATCCATCAACCATTCACGAACGAATTCTTTGGATAATTGTTTTTGTTTTTCACCTTTGGCGAAACGTTCTTCATACCCTTCTGCATAGAAATAACGGGAAGAATCCGGTGTATGGATTTCGTCGATCAGGTAAATCCGACCGTTTTTCTTTCCGAATTCATATTTGGTATCTACCAAAATCAATCCTTTCTCGGCTGCAATTTCTGTCCCGCGTTGGAATAAGGCATAGGTGTATTTTTCCATCAGCTCGTAATCTTCGCGGCTAACTAAGCCTTGAGCGATGATTTCTTCTTTGGAAATATTTTCGTCATGACCTTCATCGGCTTTTGTCGTGGGAGTGATCAGAGGAGAGTCGAATTTTTGATTTTCTCTCATTCCTTCGGGTAAGGGCAGACCGCAAAGGGTACGTTCTCCGGATTTATAAGCCCGCCAGGAACTTCCGGTCAGGTAACCCCGGATCACCATTTCTACTTTGAACGGTTCGCATTTATGTCCGACAGTAACCATCGGGTCCGGTGTGGCTATTTTCCAGTTCGGAACGATATCTGCGGTTGCATCCAGGAATTTAGATGCGATTTGATTCAATACCTGCCCTTTGTAAGGCACTCCTTCCGGCAATATGACGTCGAAGGCCGAAATTCGGTCTGAAACCACCATGACCAGATATTCATCATTGATATCATATACGTCACGCACTTTCCCTTTGTACACACTTTTTTGTCCCGGGAAACAGAAATCTGTTTTTACAATAGCATCCATAGAAATTATATTAAAAATTTAATCTATTTATTCTTCATTCTTTCCTTGCCGTTCTTCCTGCTCTTCATTGTAAGCTTTTACAATATCCTTCACCAGCCGGTGACGTACGATATCGTCGGAATTAAATTCCACGAAAGCGATGCCCTTGATGTCTTTCAGGATTTTGAAAGCATGAATGAGGCCCGAATCTCCACGCCGGGGTAAGTCGATCTGACTCATATCACCGGTGATTACAAATTTTGCACTGATCCCCATTCGGGTTAAAAACATTTTCAACTGATTGCGGGTCGTATTCTGGGCTTCGTCGAGGATTACGAAAGAGTCGTTTAACGTGCGTCCTCTCATATAAGCCAGCGGAGCTATTTGGATAATTTCGGATTCCAGATATTCTTCCAGCTTTTTGGGCGGAATCATGTCCGACAGGGCGTCGTATAGAGGCTGAAGATAAGGATCTACCTTTTCTTTCATATCTCCGGGCAGGAATCCCAGGTTTTCACCGGCCTCGACAGCCGGACGGCTTAACACGATCCGTTTCACTTCACGATTACGCAAAGCCCTTACAGCCAGGGCGATCGCTGTATAGGTTTTACCCGAACCGGCAGGACCGGTAGCGAACAATAAATCATTGGTTCTGGCCAGTTCTACCAGTTTACGCTGATTGGAGGTACGGGCACGGATCGCTTTACCGGCATTCCCGTATAAAATCACCGATTCGGTATCTTCCGGATCGGCGACAACATGATCTTCCAGGATGATCCGTTTCAGATTCGCTACCGTGAGCATATTATAACGGTGGTAGTGCTCGAGTAAAGCAATGATTTTAGTATTTAAAATTTCTATATCGTTGATTTCTCCCTGGATAATAATTTCATCTCCCCGGGCTGTGATCTTCAGTTTGGGAAAATACTCTTTTAATAGATTGAATTTTGAATTGTTAACTCCGTAGAAATCAATGGGATCTATATTCCCTATACTTATTCTTTTCTCAATCATGCAATCTTCAATAAATATAACAAAGGTACTACCTTTTTTATGATATGTGAGGGCAGATACCGATTTTTTTTAATCACAAAAATACGTTATTTTTGCAGCCACGAATTGGTGAGAAATGCATGAGGCTGTCGGGTAAGCTGTCCCGGAAGGAGGTAGAGATAACCTCTTTGACTAGTTATTTATGGAAGATCTGGAAAAGAAAAAAGAGGCTTTTGCCGAATTACTGGAAGTGATCGCAACACTTCGCGTCGAGTGTCCCTGGGATAGAAAACAGACGATGGAATCGTTGAGGGCTTTGTCGATCGAAGAGGTGTATGAACTGGGAGATGCTATTCTGACAGGAGACATGGCCGAAGTGAAGAAAGAATTGGGGGATTTGTTGATGCATATCGTATTTTATGCCCAGATAGGCAGTGAAAAAGAAGCTTTCGACATCACCGATGTGCTGAATAGTATCTGTGAGAAATTGAAATACCGGCATCCTCATATTTATGGCGAGGTGAAAGTGGATAGTGCTGAAGAGGTATTGCAAAATTGGGAGCAGTTGAAATTGAAGGAAAAAGGGCGGAAACACCGGGTATTGGAAGGGGTTCCCGTGTCATTGCCGGCTTTGGTAAAGGCTTATCGTATACAGGACAAAGCGCGGGGAGCCGGGTTCGACTGGAAACAAAAGGAGGAGGTATGGACCAAAGTAAAAGAGGAACTGCAAGAGTTCGAGACAGAAATAGCGAAAGCCGACCAGGAAAAGATGGAGCAGGAATTCGGGGATTTTTTGTTTTCGATTATCAATGTAGCCCGCTTATACGGTATTAATCCCGAGAATGCATTGGAAAAGACAAACCGGAAATTTATCCGCCGTTTCGGTTATGTGGAAGATAAAGCGAAAGAGACAGGAAAAAATTTATCGGATATGAGCCTGGAAGAGATGGAGGTTTATTGGCAGGAAGCAAAAGGGAGAGAACAGAAATAGGGGGTAAAAGATGGATTTGACAGGGAAATGGAGATATATCGAGAATTACGGCTACGGTGTCGCTGAAGGTGAGCTTTACCTGAAACAGAAAGGACAAACGCTGGCCGGCAGGATCGTGTTTACGGATAAAGTCGAAGGAGAGAGTTCTTATATGATACAAGAGTTTTTAAAAGGAGAACTGGAAGGACGTAAAGTGCGACTGGAAGCCGTCGAGTTCGACATCATTCATTCGGAGTTTCCGATAACCTATCAGTTGGATCATTGGTTCGGGCTATTGGTCGATGACAATACGATTAAAGGAGTAAGTAAAGACGGACAAGGGGTGGAAGGATATTTTGAGTTTGAAAAAGTAGCTACTAGTTTGCCCATGGAAATTTGAAATGCCTGTCATACCGGTATACAAAATTCAGGAAAGTTGACGAAAGTCAGCTTTTTTTTTATTCTTTTCTTTTAAATTGCCCATGCTATTAATCTAAAACCAGTTATTATGTCAAAAATTAAAAAACATCCGGTGTTGGAAGTCCCGGTGAGGGATAAAGTCATCTTTAAATATAACGGGCAGGAGGTAGAAGGAGAGAAGGGATATACGATAGCTGCGGCATTGCATCGGGCAGGCTTTCCGGTGCATAGTCATAGTCTGGACGGGCGGGAACGTTCGCTGGAATGCGGTATCGGTAAATGTGGGGCTTGTGAAATGTTGGTGGATGGAAAAATCCGGCGAATTTGTATTACGAAAGTGGATGGAGTGAAGGAAGTGCGGGAAGTGACCGAAGATTTTATGGCCAGAAAGGTAAAACAACCGGTAGCCGATAAAAAGAAAATTTTGCGTACGACGGTGGTGATTATCGGGGCTGGACCTGCAGGACTTGCTGTTCGGGAAGAATTCAATAAATATGGTGTAGATAATATCGTCATCGATAATAACGATAAGACAGGAGGACAATTTACTATGCAAACCCATCAGTTTTTCTTTTTCGAAAAAGAAAAACGTTTTGGTGGGATGCGTGGATTCGATATAGCCAGGACATTGGCCGGAGAAAATACCGACGGTATTTATCTGAATTCTACGGTTTGGGATTTGCTCGAAGGGAAAAGGGTGGCCGTGAAAAATATACAGACCGAGGAGATATTTTTTGTCGATGCGGATTACCTGGTTGTTGCAACAGGTGCCGTGCCGTTTATGCCGGCTTTCGAGAACGATGACCTGCCGGGGGTATATACTGCCGCTGTCGTGCAGAAAATGATGAACAGCGAGTTGACCTTATTGGGTAAAAACGTCCTGACGATCGGTGCCGGTAATATCGGTTACCTGACCTCTTACCAGCTGATGCAGGCCGGAGTGCGTGTCAAGGCTATTCTGGAAGCGATGCCCCGGGAAGGGGGATTCCCGGTTCAGGCCAACCGGGTTAGGCGTTTGGCTATTCCGATTCTGACTTCGCATATGCTGTTGAAGGCAATCCCGAATAAAGAACATAATGGTATCGTCGGTGCGGTGATCGCCCGGTGTGAAAACTTCCGTCCGGTTCCGGGTACGGAAAAGGTGATCGAAGGAATCGATGTTATCAATATTTGTACCGGATTGATCCCGGATAATCAGTTGCTCACCAAAGGAAAAGAGGTGTTCGGCGGACGTTGTTTTGCTGCCGGGGATGCGATCCGGATCGGTGAAGGGACCAGTGCGGTACTGAAAGGACGGCATACGGCGATGCAGATTATGATGGAACTAGGTGTACGGCTGGATTATGACGATTACCTTTTGTTGTCCAAAGAATACATCGATTCGCAGCAACATCCGGTGAAAGTATTGGAAGAACCCCGTTTGCCGGAAGAATCCAGACGGCTGGCCCGGGGATTCGTACAGGCGGATTGCCTGTATGGCTTTGCTTGTAACCCGTGTTCCTTTGCCTGTCCGCATGGTGCGATTACCAAAACTTCGACTTCCACGGTGCCGGTAATCGATTACGATAAGTGTATCGGTTGTATGGAATGCGTTTATCAGTGTCCCGGACTGGCTATTTTCGGTTATGATCTACGGAAAGACAATCTTTTCTTACCGATTGAATATGAAGCATATGAAGGGGCGGAAGTCTATCTGGTGAACAATAACGGGGAGATACTGGGAGAAGGAAAGATCGAAAAGATTCTGCATAAACCGAATAAAACGAATGTAGCCCGGGTAAAATCCCTGACAATACAAGGGGATGCCCTGACGCGGGTCAGGGGATTCGTTGTGAAAGACAATTACCCGGAACCTTTGCAGCCGAAACCTTTGTTGGAAGATACAGCAGGGCCCACCTATATTTGCCATTGTGATGATGTAAAACTGGAAGAAGTATTGCAAGTGATCGGGGACCGGACCTTTATTTCGATAGATGAAATCAAACATACGACCCACCTGGGCATGGGGCCCTGCCGTGGTAAACGGTGTATTCCCCGTTTGCGGACAGCGCTTCGCAGCAGAGGAATCGAATTGGTCGGAGATGCCACTCCCCGGGCTCCGCTGTCGAATCAATTGACCTTGGGTGAGATCGCACCTGCTAAAAAAGGAGATACTTATCTGGTAGCCAATCGGGATACCTTCAAGAAGATAGAAGTCAGTGCTTTGATTGCCGGAGGAGGTATTGCCGGAAGCTCGTTGTTCCGTTATATGGCAGAGGCAGGTATGAATCCGATATTGGTGAATGCCGACCGGGGATCGTCGTGGAGAAATATCGGCGGCGGACGTACGGCCTTCTCTTTACCCGAACTGGCAGAAATAGCGGCTCAGAATCATCATATTTTTAAAGAATTACAATATCTGTCCAATATCGATTACAAACCTATCCGGTACATCAGTTTTGCGCACGATGAGGAGACTTATAAAGCACTGGAAGCCAGCAAAGCCTGGTCGAAAGCGGAAATGATCGCTCCGAAGCAGTTCCGGGAAGAGATTTCTCCATATTTTAATGCTAATCCTAAAAAATATATTTCGGCCTTGGTATCGGAGGATTGCTGGCAGGCGACTCCCGGAAAAGTAGTAGACCTGGTACGTAATCTGGGAATAGCTGCCGGAGGGACGGTCATGGAGGATTGCCGGGTGCTCGAAGCTTGCCGGGAGGGGAAATATACCAGTGTTTTGGTACAGACCCACGATAAAAAATATGTGGAGTATCGTACCGAACATTTTGTAAATGCTTTGGGGAGCGGAGCCGGTAAATTGTGCGATAGTATGGGAATAGATGCCGGATTGTATCCTGTACGCCATCAGGCTTTCATTACCCGCCGTTTACCGATGTTAGGTAAACATGGGACGAATCTGGATATGTTGATCGACCGGCAGGATTACAAAGGTTTTTCTGCGGTTTATGGTCAACAGATTGCCTATACCGGCCAGATTATCGGTTGTGCTTCGCCGAAACTCGACGCTATGCGTATCGATAAGAATCTGAAAGTAAATACAAAAGCTTTTTTGGAAATCGTCAGCGAGATGTTCTCCGAATGGATTCCCGATTTGGCCGGCGTAGGAATACAAGCGGTATGGGCCGGATATTACACCGAACCCCGTTATATTGTCGATCCTGAATTGGGACTGTTCGTCGGAATGCGTGGACACGGATTCATGCTTTCGCAGTATATTGCCCGGATGTATGTCGACAAATTGCTGGGACGTCCTGTTCCGGAATATTTTGAAAAATTGAAACTGAACGGGCCCGGATTATCCGAAAAGGCGTTTAAATAAAAAGTTTGTAAGGTCTGTAAAGTTCATAAACCCTGCGGGCGCTTTTTTATGGTCACTGCAACGGCCGATCAGGCCTGAGCCTTCTCCGGAAAGGTGCCTGTAGGGATTTTCTGTTTGTCACTCCTCTCGCTCGGTTTGTGTTACCGTCGGGTTTTTTTTTTACGTATGTTCTGCTCGTATATACGGTAAATATATCGGAGAGCTGCGGATTAACATTCCGGGGATTTAAATTATTCTGAGTTTTATTCTTTATATTTGCCGCAGGTAGCAGGAGTAAAACGTTCAATTAATTTAGCCATGGTTGAAATAGGAAGATTTAATACTTTGACGGTAGTTAAAATCGTCGATTTTGGAGTTTATTTGGATGGGGGAGAACGCGGTGAGATCCTCATGCCGAAAGAATATGTCCCGGCCAATTGTTTCCCGGACGATGAAGTGAAGGCTTTTGTTTATTTCGATTCGGAGGACCGGATTGTTGCAACGACGGAACATCCCCATGTAATGGTCGGCGAATTTGCATTCCTGAAAGTGGTAGCTCTTAGTCCTGTCGGGGCTTTTCTGGATTGGGGATTGCGGAAGGACCTGCTGGTGCCTTTCCGGGAGCAGCGCGATCCGATGATAGAAGGGAAATCCTATTTGGTGTATGCTTATCTGGATAAAGCGTCCGACCGGATTGTCGCTTCGACGAAGATCGATAAGTACCTGGATCAGGTATTCCCGGAATACGAACCCCACGAGGAAGTAGAAGTGTTGATCGCCCGGAAGTCGGATCTGGGATACAATGTGATTGTGAATAATATGCATTGGGGATTGATCTATAATAATGAAATTTTTCAGCCGCTGAAGATCGGCCAAAAAATGAAAGGATATATTAAGGAAGTGCGGGAAGACGAAAAAATCGATGTAACCTTGCAGCTGCCCGGATATGCAAAAATAGAAGGTTTGGCCGGTATGGTGCTTGAAAAATTGAAAGATTACGGTGGCATTCTGGACCTCTCGGATAAAAGTGAGCCGGAGGAAATCTACAAGGTCTTCGGATGTAGTAAGAAAAATTATAAAAAGGCTTTGGGGACTTTACTGAAACAAAGACTGATCGAGATCGGTGATTCCGAAGTCCGGCTGAAAACAGAAGATTAAATTCGAAGCTTATACGGACATTGTTTTGGGGTATGGCCGGAATGATAGTTTGGGGGGATGCCGTATCTCCCGGCCAGAGGAAAAGGAGGAGCTGTGCTGGTGAAATGTAAATTGAAAAATGATTTTTAATGGGAACTGAATTGAATGCTAAACCACATTATTTAATTCTGGATGGTTTAAGAGGTATTGCTGCTATTCTGGTTGTATTTTTTCATTTGTTCGAAGCTCATTCGTCCGGCCACCTGGATCAGGTGATCAATCATGGTTATTTGGCCGTTGATTTTTTCTTTGTGCTTTCGGGGTTTGTGGTCGGTTATGCTTACGACGATCGTTGGAATAAGATGACTATCGGTGCCTTTTTTAAGCGTCGTCTGATCCGGTTGCAGCCGATGGTGGTGATGGGGATGTTTATCGGAGCTGTATTTTTCTTTTTCGGGAGCGACGCTATGTTTCCGGGGATTGACCGGCTTCCTGATCCGGACAAAATATGCTTTTGAAAAGTGTAGCGTATTGCTTTTCATCGTTCTGGCTATGCCTCGTTTAGGAGGAGAAAACCATTATTGGTTGAATGGATTGTATGAAGCTCTGTGTGTGATCGTTGTCTTCCCTTGGATCGTAGCGCTCGGAGCAGGCGGAAAGTTATCCGGGAGTCTGTTTTCGAAAGGTTGTGATTTTATGGGAAAGATTTCTTATCCGCTTTATATCGTTCACTATCCGGTTATCTATTTGTATTGGAGTTGGGTTACACCGAGACATTTGCCCTGGACATCGGTATGGCCTTCTACTATTTTGATTGCAGCGTTTTGTGTGATGATGGCTTATGCCTGTCTGAAATTGTATGACGAACCCGTAAGAGCGTGGTTGAAAAAGAAAATGGAAATCTGAACAAAGATTGTCCGAAAGTGGGAAATCTCACTTCGGGACAATCTCTGGAGTGGTTGTTCAGTCGATAAGTTCGACATCTAATGCCGGAGGCAGGTTTTGCTTTCCTTTTTTCTCCGGAAGCTCCTCCTGAATTTCCGGGATGTCTGTATTTTCTTCGGTTGCGACTTCTTGATCTTCCGGTTTGAGCTCGGGCAGATGCTCCAGCTCGTAGTCGAAGGCGGTGATTTCGGGGTAGTCGAGTTTGCCGATGAGGGTCATGATATCCCCGGTGGTATCTTCGGTTGTTTTTTTATCTTCGATCTCTGACGCCGCTTGTTCGGGCGTTTCTGTGAGATTGACCGTTTCTGAGGTTACTTCGACAATCGTAGCTGTTTCTGGCTCACTATTTACCGCAGTTGTATCTTCAGGTACCTCCTCCGTATTGGGGGGGGCAATCGTTCCGGCTTCAGAAGAGGGACCGGGGATAATTTCTTCTATCGGGGGTAAGGGAAGCACTTCCTCTGTACATTCGCAAGCCTTGGCCGGAGTCTTTTCGTAAAGTTCTCCGTGTTCACAACAGAATACCCGCCCCGGGAATTTTTCGATCAGGTCGTATTGGTGGGTAGCTATGATAATCGTTTTACCGGTGTCACAGATTTCTTTTAATAATTCCACCAACTGATAGGAGGTTTCCGGGTCGATGTTACCCGTCGGTTCGTCTGCCAGGATCAGGGGAGGGGCATTCAATAAAGCCCGGGCCAGTACGATACGTTGCTGTTCTCCGCCGGATAGCTGATGGGGCATCTTGGCTTGTTTGTCACTCATACCGACTTTCGTGAGTACGGTTTCAATCCGTTCCCTGATGGCTTTTTTATTTTTCCAGCCGGTAGCTTTCAAGACGAATTCCAGATTTTCATATACATTCCGGTCGATCAATAATTTGAAATCCTGAAAGACAATACCGCATTTCCGGCGTAGCAAGGGGATCTGTGATTTTTTGATTTTTTTTAATTGAAAACCGGCCACTTCAGCTTTCCCATATTCCAATGGCAATTCTGCATATAAAGTTTTCAGGAAGGAACTTTTCCCACTGCCTACTTTACCGATCAAATAGACAAATTCACCGCTTGCGATATCGATATTGACATTTTTGAGTATGGTGTTTTTTTGTTGGCGGATTACTCCCCCCTCCATTTTAATAATACTTTCTGCCATCTTACTGAAATACTAGGTTCAAATTTGAATATGTGTTCTAAGCCCTACTCCGTTTTTAAGTTCTTTAATCCTGCAATAGTCGCTTCCGGATCTTCGGATTTGAATACAAAACTTCCGGCAACTAACGCATCTGCCCCGGCAGTAACCAATTCCCGTCCGGTTTCGAAATTTACTCCTCCGTCGATTTCGATCAGGGTATGGCTATGGGTAGCCTGGATGAGTGCCTTGAGCTTTTTCACCTTTTCGAGCGAATGTTCGATAAATGATTGCCCTCCGAAACCGGGATTCACGCTCATGATCAGCACCACATCGATATCCTGTATAATGTCTTCGAGCAGGCTGACAGGAGTGTGGGGATTTAAAGCGACTCCGGCTTTCATACCCGAAGCTTTGATTTGTTGGAGCGTACGGTGCAAATGGGTAGACGCTTCCAGGTGAACGGTCAGGATGTCGGCTCCGGCTTTGTGAAATGCTTCGATATATCTTTCGGGTTGTACGATCATCAAATGAACATCGAGCGGTTTACGGGCTATTTTCTTGATTTGAGATACAACAGGTAAACCATAGGATATATTGGGCACGAATACGCCGTCCATGATGTCGAGATGAATCCAGTCGGCTTTACTCCGATCGACCATTTCCACGTCTTTGCCCAGGTTCATAAAATCGGCGGCTAAAAGCGAAGGAGAAACTATTACGCTCATATGCTTTGTTTTTTATGGTTTATTTTATTCGGCCTTCTGATTTTCGTCTTCGTACCAACTTGCATACATCGAGTAAGCATTCACAATTCTTTCAACTTCTCCTTTCAATAACTCTTCCCCCAATTGTTTCATTTTTTTGGCCGGTGTCCCGGCATATACCCAGCCTGATTCCACTACAGTACCTTTAGTGACTACACTGCCTGCCGCTACGATCGTATTGCTTTCAACCACAGCATCGTCGAGCACGATGGCCCCCATGCCGATCAGGACATTGTCTTTGATCGTACACCCGTGAATGACGGCATTATGTGCGATAGAGACATTATTTCCGATGTTTGTCGGCGATTTTTTATAAGTGGCGTGGATGGTGGCATTGTCTTGTATATTGACTTTATTACCGATCCGGATGGAGTGTACATCGCCGCGTAGCACAGCGCCGAACCAGATACTGCAATCGTCTCCCATTTCCACATCACCGATAATAGCTGCATTATCGGCTAAAAAACAGTTTTTCCCGAATTTAGGGGTATGTCCGTTTAATTTCTTTATAATAGCCATATTGTAAATAAAATTATTTTAAAATTAAAATGTAACTTTTTAAATCGTTACGGGCTTCGAAGTTACGAATAATGAGGAAAACGGCAATAAAATATGCTAATTTTCAGTTTTTCAATTTCAATTTTCGATTATTTAATGAATCGGGCGAAACTGACTGTATCGATTGGGCGTACAAGAGGGTGTAATCAGAAAAATAATTGAATATTGAAAGGAGGAAAGCAATGAATATGGTAAGAAGAAATAGTGAGATCAAACCGTTTTATTCTAATTTTCTGGATGATTTTTTGAATACCGGATTATCCGCTTTTGAAGACAGAAGAGGTGTTCCGGCATTGAATGTCAAAGAAGATGAAAAGGAACTCGCCTTGGAACTGAGAGTTCCGGGAATGAAAAAAGAAGATATCCATCTGGATTATAAAGATGGAATCTTAACGATATCCGGTGAGAAAAATGAAGAAAAAGAGGAGAAGGACAGAGATAAATATCTGAGAAGGGAGTTTACTTCTTATTCTTTCCATCGGAGTTTCGAACTACCTGAAGAGAGATATGATGTTGCAAAGGCGCAGGCTGCCTATAAAGACGGTATCCTGGAAGTGACTTTGCCGAAAAAGGAGCAGAAAGATAAAGTGAGCAGACAAATTGAGGTGAAGTAGGTAGTTTGATTTTAGTGGTCAGCCGGTCCTTACGAGGATCGGCTGATTTTTGCTTCTTGATAATCAGAGAAATAAAAAAATAGTTGATTTTTTTTGTCAAAATATTTGGAGAAATATATAAAATCCACTTATCTTTGCACCGTCAAAACGAAACAGTTGTTTGAAATTATGCGAAAATAGCTCAGTTGGTAGAGCACGACCTTGCCAAGGTCGGGGTCGCGGGTTCGAGTCCCGTTTTTCGCTCACTTTTTAAAAGCCGGATATTATCCGGCTTTTTTTATAGCCTACGGGGACGGGGATGAGCTATTGGGGGAACACTATCGTAAAATTGTCGGAAATTTTGAAATTCGTCATTACAAAAATAAAAATTACTGAGATTTACACACTTTTGGAAATACTATTTTTGGCTATGGCCCTAAATTTCGTAATTTTGTTGCACTATGATGTTGCGTCGATATGGAAACGAATCCCCAATTAGAGCTTGCTTTTAATTTTCTGGAATATACCGGTACCAGTATTTTTTTGACCGGTAAGGCCGGTACAGGAAAAACGACATTTTTACGGGAGTTGAAGCGACGTTCGCCTAAACGAATGATTGTTGTCGCTCCTACCGGTGTGGCAGCGATCAATGCCGGGGGAGTTACCATTCATTCATTTTTTCAATTGCCTTTCGGACCTTATGTTCCGGGTAGAACCGAAGAAAACTGCTCGGGTGAGAAACGGTTTAACCATAAATTCGGCCGGGAGAAAATCAATATTATCCGGAGCATGGATTTGCTGGTCATCGATGAGATCAGTATGGTCAGGGCAGATTTGTTGGATGCGGTGAGTGATATGCTCTGCCGCTACAGAGACCGGAGCAAACCGTTCGGCGGGGTACAGTTGTTGATGATCGGCGATTTGCAGCAATTGGCACCTGTCGTGAAAGAAGAGGAATGGGGGATATTGAAGCATATTTATCCGTCTCCTTTCTTTTTTTGCAGCAAAGCATTGCAGACGGTCGCGTATCAGTGTATCGAATTGACTCACGTATACCGGCAGTCGGATTCGGTATTCATCCATTTACTCAATAAGATCCGGGATAACCAGGTGGATCTGGCTACCTTGAAGGCCTTGAACAGCAGATATATACCCGGATTCAATCCGGATGATTCCGAAGGATATATTACGCTGACAACTCATAATTACCAGGCTCAGCAGATCAATAACCGCAAACTGGATGCGCTTGAAGGAAGGGCTTATACCTATTCGGCGGAGGTGAAAGACGATTTTCCCGAATATGCTTTCCCGACAGATCAGCATTTGGTATTGAAAAAAGGGGCTCAGGTTATGTTTGTGAAGAATGATTCGTCGGCTGAGAAGCGGTATTATAACGGAAAAATCGGACGGATTACAGCGATCAGTGCCGACAATATCCTGGTGAGATGCGGGGACGAAAAGGACGCGATTACAGTAACCCGGGAAGAGTGGACCAATACCAAATACAGTATCAACGCTGAAACACAGGAAATTTCAGAGACTGTCGCAGGTAGTTTTAAACAATATCCCTTGAAAACGGCCTGGGCGATTACCATTCATAAGAGTCAGGGGTTGACTTTCGAAAAAGCTATTGTCAATGCGGGAGCTGCCTTTACGCATGGGCAGGTGTATGTCGCTTTGAGCCGGTGTAAAAGTCTGGAAGGGTTGGTTTTGGGAACACCTTTACGTCCCGAGGCTCTGATCAACGATCAGGTGGTGAAGCATTTTACGGATGAAGTTTCCCGGAATCAGCCCGGACCGATGCAGTTGGAAGATGCACGCAGGGCCTATTATTTACAGTTGTTGAAAGAACTGTTCGATTATAGTGGTGTACTTAAACGCCTGCAACATGTAGCTTGGGTATTCGGAGAACATTTGTGGAAATTATACCCCGAGTTAACCAAGCGTTGCCGGGAGGTCAGGGAGTTGTGTCATAGCGAATTGACGGAGGTGGGAGAAAAATTTCAGATGCAGCTGGAGCGTCTGATCGAAGGGGCTGCAAATTACGATACCGATCGGCAGGTCGGGGAAAGGATAGCTAAAGGAGTTGCTTACTTCAGCGAACAGACCGGCCGGCATATCGTAGCTTTCTTAGAGAGTGCACAACCCGAAATCGATAATAAAGACGTACGTAAAACAGTCGGGGAAGCTTTGGAAAAATTGAGGTTGGAAGTGGGGGTGAAGATAGAGACTCTGGAGGCTGTGAAAGAAGGGTTTGAAGTGAAGGCCTATTTAATGGCGAAAGCGAAGGCTGTATTGGAAAAACCGAAACCCCGGGCCAGGAAGACCACCGAAAAACTGGAGGTCGGAGAAGATGTTTTGCATCCGAAATTATACAATGCCTTGCGTTTGTGGCGGAAGGAGGAAGCGATGCGTCTGGGATTGCCGGCCTATACCGTTTTGCAGCAGAAAGCTTTGCTGGGGGTGGCCAACACGCTGCCGACAACAGGGAAAGAATTACTGGCTATACCGGGGATCGGGAAAAAGGTCGCGGAACGTTATGGGGCTGCCTTGCTGGAAATGGTGGATCATTACCGGCTGAATATTTAAAGGATAGAAATTTGATATGTGGAAATAAATTTTCACATTTGTACTTCAATGAATTACTAAACTTATAAAAGAATAGATAATGGAAGATATTTATGTGCTGGGTGTGGATATCGGAGGGTCACACATTGCTTGTCAGCTTGTTAATTTGAGCGACTGTAGTTTGATCGAAAATACGTATGCCGAAGTTAAAGTGGCTGAAAATCAAAGTGCCGGTATTATTCTGGCAGCTTGGGAAAAAGCGTTGAAAGAGTGTATGGGTAAAGCGGCAGGTAAGATTATCCGTGGAATTGGAGTCGCTATGCCATCACCTTTCGATTTTGTGCAGGGGATCGCTATGGCCGATCACAAATTCGCTTCTCTGAAAGGACTGAATATCCGTCAGGAGTTGAGCCGTGTTACAGGCATCCTGCCTTCTTCTATTTTATTTACGAACGATGCCGCTGCTTTCGGTATGGGCGCCTGGAGATTGAACGGAAGCCGTGACCGCCATTTGATCGGAGTGACTTTGGGTACCGGTTTCGGAGCTTGTTTTATCGTAGACGGTTGTTATGCTACTTATGGCCCCGGAGTGCCTATCGGAGGAGAACTGTGGAATTATCCGTTCCGTGGGGTGATCGCTGAGGATTATGTTTCTACCCGCTGGTTCGAAAAGCGTTTTGCCGAATTGACCGGAGAGGCGATTCACGGGGTGAAAGGAATGATCGATTTATACCAGGCCGGTAAATATAAAACAGAGACCGAGCAGGTCTTCCGCGAATTTTCGAATTCTTTCGGAGAGATCATGGTGCCCTTTATGACCCGATTTAATGCCGATATGCTGGTGATCGGAGGAGGTATGGTACTTTCCGAACAGTATTTCCTGCCTTTGATCAGTCAATATATGAAAGCCAACGGGATCAATGCTTCTATCATGACGGTCGCCGATACAACGACTGCAATTATTGCGGGAGCTGCTGCTTTATGTGATTTGATATAAAAGAAATTGGATCAGATATTTAGGTATCGATTTAGCGATGGGCTGGAATAGAACCGGTTCATTAATAAATCGATACAAAATAACCGAAGAACTTTTATCCGGAGCTTTCCGTATACCGTGTGAGTTTAATTTTCAAATATTGAATTATGAATCACGGTATCAGTATTTTGTTTCGGGTAATTCCCGTTGTGATGGCATTTATTTGTTTTTTTCTCGGCGGGTTTATTTTTTTGTATGGAGACGATGGAGCCAGGCAGGTTGCCGGACCTGTTGTTTTTTTTCTGGGAGCTATTGGTCTGGCTTTGTTTGCGACTGCTGCAACTATTATCCGGCAATTGATCCATAAATTCCATACGGTTTTAAAATATATTATTCCCGGTTTCGGATATGTTGTAGCTTTCTTAACAATAGCATCGGGGATTTGGATTTTCGGTTTTGCTGAAAATTCCAATTTCATTGTTTCAGGCCATGTCGTGGCCGGAGTCGGTTTGATCACAGCTTGCGTTTCTACAGCAGCAACTTCTTCTACAAAATTTTATTTAATACCGGCCAATTCGGCTAATGCGACGAATGAAGTCAATAAAGAAGGTTTTTCTGTAATGACACAGAATGTATTGATCGGTTTGACTTTATTGTTTTCCTTGACCGCCTGGGTTTGGGCGATTGTGTTGTTATCCCGGATCGGTGAAGGGGCTTATTTTTTGGTAGCCGGTACTGTGATGGGAGGATTGGCTTGTATTTGTACCAGCCTGATTGCTTTGGTGGCCAGTATCGCCAAACAGATCCGGAATACTTATGGAGAAAGTGACCGTAAAAATTGGCCGAAATTGGTTTTGGTGATGGGAACGGTGGCTTTTATCTGGGGATTGGTCGTTATTCTTGCTATGGCCGGGAATGTGGCCAATACCACCGGTTTCATCATGATGGGCTTGGGATTGGTTTGTTTCAGCATCTCCAGTAAAGTAATTTTGTTGGCCAAAGTGTGGAAACAGAGTTTTGCTTTAGCCAACCGGATTCCGTTGATTCCGGTACTGACTGCTTTGTTGTGTTTGTTTTTAGCTGCCTTTCTGTTTGAGGAAGGGTTGTATGACAATGCATTTTTTGTTCCGGCCCGGGTATTGGTCGGGTTAGGAGCGATCTGTTTTTGTTTATTCTCTATTGTGAGTATTCTGGAGAGCGGCACCTCTAAAAAATGAGAGTGGATGCAGGAGAATGAAAGATTTAATCCGTATCTTTGTAAAAAGATACGGATTTTTTATGGAGAATAAACCTTTAGCAGAGCGATTGAGACCTAAGACGCTGGATGATTATATCGGTCA
Organism: Odoribacter sp.; assembly: GCF_985060555.1. Lineage (NCBI taxonomy): Bacteria > Pseudomonadati > Bacteroidota > Bacteroidia > Bacteroidales > Odoribacteraceae > Odoribacter > Odoribacter sp. Next base: position 18,401 of record NZ_CFKYFN010000109.1, read on the forward strand.
GCAACATTTGGTAGGAAAAGGGAAAGTGTTGCGTAAGATGATCGAATCCGGGGTGGTCTCTTCTTTTATTTTGTGGGGACCTCCGGGAGTCGGTAAAACGACCTTGGCCATGATCGTCGCCGAACAGCTGAAACGTCCGTTTTATGTCCTGAGTGCCGTTAGTTCGGGAGTAAAAGATGTGCGTGAAGTGATACAAAAAGCGGAAAGCCAGCGTTTTTTCAATACGCCTAATCCGATACTTTTTATCGATGAAATCCACCGGTTTTCCAAGGCACAGCAAGATTCTTTATTGGCCGCAGTCGAAAAGGGAACCGTTACCCTGATCGGAGCTACGACCGAAAATCCTTCGTTCGAGGTGATTTCGCCTTTACTGTCCCGTTGTCAGGTATATGTCCTGAAATCTCAGGAAAAAGCCGATCTGGAAGGCTTGATAGACCGTGCGGTTACGACAGATTTTTATCTGAAAGAAAAGAATATCGTTGTCAAGGAAAAGGAAGCCCTGATTTCCTTTAGTGGCGGGGATGCCCGCAAGCTGTTGAATATCCTGGAATTGGTGGTGAATGCCCAGCCAGGACCGGAAATTCTCATCGATAACGATACGGTGCGTAAAGAATTGCAGGAAAATCCGTTGATGTACGATAAAGACGGCGAACAGCATTACGATATTATTTCTGCTATGATCAAGTCGATCCGGGGAAGTGATCCGAATGCGGCTTTGTATTATATGGCCCGGATGCTGGAAGGGGGAGAAGATCCTAAGTTCATCGCCCGGCGTTTGCTGATTTCCGCATCTGAAGATATCGGATTAGCCAATCCGAATGCGATGTTGCTGGCCAATACCTGTTTCGATATTGTCCATAAAATCGGTATGCCCGAAGCCAGGATTCCCTTATCGGAATGTGTGATTTATTTGGCTACCTCTCCTAAAAGTAATTCGGCTTATAAGGCGATCGATGAAGCGATGGCGACGGTGAGACAAACCGGAAACCTACCCGTTCCTTTGTATTTGCGAAATGCTCCGACCAAACTGATGAAAGAGCTGAACTATGGGAAAGATTATAAATATGCCCATGATTATCCGGGTAATTTTGTAGAAATGGAGTTTATGCCGCAGGAGCTGAAACAGCATATATTTTATAAACCTCAGCAAAATGCCGCTGAAATGAAACTATTGGAACGGCTAAAAGCCTGGTGGAAGAAGAAATATTAACTTGAAATGGGTGTGTGGCCCTAAAATCCTATATGTATGAAAATATTGAATGAAATGACTGGACAAGAGATGTTTTTTTTGTTAGCCGGTCCTTGTGTCATCGAGGGCGAAGAGATGGCACTCAAGATAGCGGAACATGTTTCCGAGCTCACCGATAAATGGGGGATTCCTTATGTTTTCAAAGGATCTTTTAAAAAGGCCAACCGCTCCCGTTTGGATTCTTTTACAGGAATTGGGGATGAAAAGGCTTTAAAAATATTGGCGAAGATCCGGAAAGATTTTCAAATACCGGTAGTGACGGATATTCATAGTCCTGAAGATGCCGTTATGGCTGCCGAGTATGTTGATATCCTTCAAATCCCGGCATTTCTCTGCCGACAGACCGATTTACTGGTAGCGGCTGCGAAAACAGGCCGGATGGTGAATATTAAGAAAGGACAGTTTTTATCTCCCGATGCCATGCGTTTTGCTGTCGATAAAGTGCGTGAATCCGGAAACGAGAATGTGATGGTGACCGAGCGGGGAACTACTTTCGGCTATCAGGATTTGGTGGTCGACTATAGAGGAATCAAGATCATGCAGCAAGAATGTCAATGTCCTGTCGTTGTCGATGTTACTCATTCTTTGCAACAACCCAACCAGAGTTGCGGGGTGACCGGCGGACAACCTCAGTTGATCGAGACCATCGCTAAAGCCGGAATAGCTGTCGGAGCCGACGGCATCTTTATCGAAACTCATCCTGATCCGAAAAATGCGAAATCGGACGGTGCGAATATGTTGCGTCTGGATTTGCTCGAAGGATTGCTGGAGAAATTGGTTCGAATCCGGAAAGCACTATAGGATAAAATCATTATCTTTGTGTACTGACTTGGGGAAAAGATAATGCGTAATCAAGATTATTCTATTTTAATACGGGAATTGAAAGCAGGTAAAGAATCTGCTTTCGATTCTTTGTTTCGGTTGTTTTATCAGGATTTATGTCGTTTTGCCTGTTCTTTTTTGAATGATCCGATGATGGCAGAAGATGTGGTGCAGGGAATTTTTGAAAAAATATGGACCCGGAAAAAGTTTATCGACGAAAGCCAGCAATTGGATCATTATTTATATGTCTCTGTACGTAATGCCTGTTATACCTTTTTGAAAAACAAAAAGGAACACGTGAAATTGGATGAGGTGGATTCGAGAAAAACATATACAGAAGAAATATCCTCTGACTCCGATGGCTTACAGATTATACGCCGGATGATCGAAGAGTTACCTTTTCAGTGTCGTGTCATCTTTAAATTAGTCGTATTGGAAGAAATGAAATATCAGGAGGTAGCCACTTATTTGGATCTCTCGGTCAATACGGTGAAAACACAGATGAAAATAGCTTATAAAATATTGAGAGAAAAATTACGTCCTTACCATGCTCTCTTGCTCGTCTTTTATTTAAGCCGGCATTTTTTCAGCCGATAAACTGCTTTTCTCCATTTACTTTTCAGTATTGTGTAATATTTTTTTGTTAAAATTATCAATCTTTTCACCCTGTTTTGGGATTCGTTAGTACTATTATAAAAAGAGTCGAACGTATGAAATGGAATCCTGAAGATGAAATAGAATTTATAGTCCGGAAATTAAATCATGAATTGACAACGGCCGAAGAACGACAATTCCAATGCTGGCTTGCAGAAGATCAGGCACATCGCAGTTTGTTTCAGGAAATCGAATCCATATCCCTTCGTTCGAAAGAAGCGAAAATCGTTTTTGAGCCCGATATAGAACTGGCTTTGCAAAAGGTGAAAAGCCGGCGGGCTAGGATGGAGAGATTACGGCATAGGATCTGGCAATATGCTGCTTTGATTTTGGTGGCTTTGGGGCTCGGTATTTATGGAACTTACCGGTTTGCCGATCGGTTGGACGAGGTTACAGATGGGGTTGATGCGGGAAGCTCCCGGGCTATTTTGCATTTAGCTTCCGGGGAAAAAATAGTATTGGGCGAGGAGATGGCGGAAACTTATTTGAAGCGTACGGAAGTGAATGATATTTGGTTGGACTCCAATAGGGTATTAAGATACCGGGCAAAAGAAAAAGCAATAGAAGGAGTCCGGGAAAATAGATTGGAAGTACCGGTAGGGGGAGAATATCGGCTGACACTTAGCGATGGTACCCGGGTTTGGTTGAATGCTGCGTCCAGCTTAACTTATCCTGAAATTTTTCAAGACAGGGAAAGAGTGGTGGAACTTACCGGAGAAGCTTTCTTCGAGGTAAAACCTGATACAGCTTTGCCGTTTATTGTCAAAACTCAGGGAATGAGAGTGAAAGTATTGGGGACTACTTTTAATGTGAAAGCCTATCCGGATGAATTGAAATTATACACAACTCTGGTGGAGGGAAAAGTAGAGGTTTTTTCCGACTATCTGCATCGGGGGGTGATGCTTTATCCGGGGGAACAGGCTGTAAGCGATTCGTCCGAAATACAGAAAAGACAAGTGAACGTACAGCCCTATATTTCCTGGAAAGAAGGGAAATTTGTATTTATAAATGCACCTCTGGGCGAAATATGTAAACAGATTGCCCGTTGGTATGATGTTGAAATACAGTTTGCTGATAACGAAATCGGGAAAGTGTGTTTTACGGGAGCTATCCTGAAATTCAGACCATTGGAAGATTTGCTGGACATGATCGAAGTGACGAGTCGGGTGCAGTACAGGCGTGAGGGTAAGATTTTGTTGTTTTGGCAAAATAAATAACCGGGAAAGTCCCACAACTCTCCCGGTTACACACATTCATTCTTGTTTCGGTAAGCGATGAAACAAGAACATTGTAAATCTAAAAGACAAAGTTATGAAAAAAAAAGGTTGTATCTGGTTATTCGGAGACGGATGGCTGAAAAAAAAGGTATTTGTAATGAAATGGACAGTATTACTCGTTTTGCTGGGCATGTTGCAGGTCTCGGCAAAAGTTCATTCCCAGCATGTCGCGATTGATTTGAAAATGGAAAATTCGACTATCGAACAGGTATTGCAACGAATTACCGATCAGACTTGTTTGAATTTCTTTTATAATAATTCGGCCATCGATGTTTATAAAAAAATAAGCGTGGAATTGAAATCGGTTTCTGTTGAAGAAGCATTGAAAAAGATATTTGACGGGCAGGAAGTACGCTTTGATATCGATCGGGATTTTGTGGTCATTCGTTCTGTATCAGACCTCCAGCAAGAACAGGTAGTTAAGATTGTTGTACAGGGAATTGTGAAAGATGAGGCAGGACAAGCCTTACCAGGAGCTACAATCAAATTGAAAGGCACCTCCTTTGGCGTGGCTACCGATGTGAATGGAAACTTCAAATTTGAAATTCCCGTTACCGATCCGTTGATCTTAGTGGTGTCGTTCGTGGGCATGCAGCAGCAGGAGATCGCTTATAAAAATCAGCCGTTTTTGGAGATTGTGATGAAGAATGAGGTAGAGATGATGAGCGATGTCGTCGTTACCGGTTATTATAGTGCCAACAAGAAAACTTATACAGGTTCTGCTACTCAGATCACTCAAGATCAGATTGCAAAAATCAGTAGTACGAATGTTTTCTCGGTCATCACCTCGATGGATCCTTCCTTTAAGTTAGTGAATAACAATCAGGCGGGTTCTAACCCCAATGTAATGCCTAAGTTTGAATTGCGGGGGGCTTCCAGTATTCCCGATGTCAGAAGTGAGTATGAGGGGGATCCGAATATGCCGGTGTTTATCGTGGATGGATTTGAGATGAGCGTGGAAAAAGTGTTCGACCTCGATCCGGGACGGATCGCAACTCTGACGATCCTGAAAGATGCTTCGGCTACCGCCATTTATGGTTCCCGGGCTTCGAACGGTGTTGTCGTGATCGAGACCCGGGCACCTGAACCCGGAAAGATCAATGTGGCTTATGCACTGAATCTGAGCCTGACGACACCTGATTTATCAGATTATGATTTACTGAATGCCCGCGAAAAACTGGACCTGGAGGTGGCAGCAGGATATTTTGGATATTTCGATGAGGCTTATAACCGGCGGTTGAAGAATATTCAGCAAGGTTACGATACTGACTGGCTGTCACAGCCATTGCAGAATGCAATATCCCATCAGCATTCCCTGACATTGGATGGAGGAAACGAAGCTTTTCGCTATGCTTTTCACCTGAATATGAACCCTTCGGATGGGGTAATGAAAAAATCCGGACGTGACCGTTATGCCATCGATGTGGATTTACAATACCGGTTGAAACAGTTCACCTTCCGGAACCAGTTGGCGTATGATTATGTGAAAGCTTTCAATTCACCTTATGGGAGCTTCAGTTCCTATACCCGATTGAATCCGTATTACCGCTATCGCGACGATCAGGGACAATATGTTTATATCATGGACGATCCGGGGGTGGATGTGTATAATCCCTTGTGGAATACTACTTTGAATAATAAAGATCAGTCGGTTTATAATCTTCTGACCGATCATTTCAGTATCGATTGGTGGGTAACAGACGCATTAAGGATAAAAGCTTCTGCTTCTGTGTCTGTGAGGAATGAGGAAGAAGAGGTATTTAAATCTCCCTTTCATACGGATTTTAAACGGGAGAAAGATATGGCCCGGCGGGGAACTTACGATGTTGTGAACTCTAAAAGCATCGGATATGAAGCTGTATTGGGTGTATCTTATACCAAAATGGTAAAGAAGAACTACGTTACTTTTAACGGTGGGTATAACGTTTCTTCTACGGATTTGCGTTCGCATGGATATAGTGTGTTGGGTTTTCCTGCGGATGAGTTGAATGATCCCGGGTTCGGATTGGACTATCATCCTGAAAAGAAACCGACCGGTAACAGTGAGTTGAGCCGAATGGCCGGATTTTTCGGGAATTTGAATTATACATATGACAATCGCTATTTCGCCGACTTTTCGGTTAGAGCAGATGCTTCTTCCAGGTTCGGAGCCGACAAACGCTGGGCTGTTTTCTGGTCGGCCGGCGTCGGATATAACTTGCATAATGAAGTATTTCTCAAAAAGCTGGAATGGGTCAGTTTACTTCGGCTCCGGGCTTCCTATGGGGTGACCGGAGGGCAGAATTTTAATCCTTATCAGGCGATGACGACTTATCGGTTTATTACCGACAAATGGTATGGCTACGGTAGCGGTGCCGAGATGCTGGCTTTAGGAAACGATGACCTGAAATGGCAGAGTACAGTACAGAAGAATTTCGGACTGGACCTGGGGATGTGGAAAGATCGGTTGACCTTGACTTTCAATTATTATCACAAACTGTCTGAAAATAGTCTTACCGATGTGACTCTGCCTCCTTCTTTGGGTTTTCCTTCTTATAAAGAAAATCTGGGGGAAGTGGTTAATGAAGGCTGGGAGTTTACTCTCCGGGGATTTGTCGTGAAAAAAGAAGATTTCAATATTATGTTGAGTGTTAACGGAGCCCAGAATAATAATAAATTGAAGAAAATCTCTAATTCACTGAAAGCTTTTAATGAAGAGCAAGACAAACAGGTAGAGAATAAAGTGATGGCCCGTTATGTCGAAGGCCAATCGCTGAATACAATTTGGGTGGTACGTTCATTGGGTATCGATCCTGCGAATGGGAAAGAATTGTTTTTAGATAAAAATGGCAAAAGAACCTATGATTGGAATGCAGATGACTATGTTGCCGAGGCAACGACCGATCCCCGGTTATACGGAAATCTGGGCTTGGGCATTTTTTACCGTGGTTTTTCTCTGAATACTTATGTGAATTATAGTTTAGGAGAGAAGGCATACAATCAAACTTTGGTAGATCGGGTGGAAAATGCTGATAAACATTATAATTGTGACCGGCGGGTGTTATATGACCGATGGCATAAGCCGGGGGACGAAACTTTTTTTAAAGATGTGAAAGATGCTTCGGTTACTCGTCCGACTTCCCGTTTTGTACAAAAGAATAATTATTTGAATATGACGTCCTTGAATGTTGCTTATGAATTTAATCCCCGGCTATTGGAACCACTTCGTATCAAGTATCTGAAATTGGCTTTCTACATGACTGATTTATTCCGGATATCGACTATGAAAGCTGAACGGGGATTGGATTATCCCTTTGCAAGGACATTTACAACTTCATTACAAATTCGTTTTTAAGAAAGGAGGATAAGATGAAAGGTAGAATATGGATATGGAATATATTGGCTTTGATTTGCCTGACAGCCTGTGATCGTTGGTTTGATGTGAATCCGCAGACGGAAGTCAAACAAAAGGAACTCTTTTCGACAGATCAGGGGTTCTATAATGCTTTGATGGGGGTATACCTGAATTTAAGTGATCCGGAATTGTATGGTGGGGAGTTACAGTTCGGATTAGTCGATGTGTTGGCACAGACTTATTCGATTTCGAATACGACGGGAGGAGGATCGGCCTATTTGTATGCGGTCAGTTATGATTGGAACAATTGTAAAACTTTGTTCGAACCTCTTTGGGAAAAAGCTTATACTCAGATTGCGAATTGTAATAATATACTGAAACATCTTGAAGGAAACCGGGGGCTTTTCCCGGAAGGAAATTATGAGATTGTAGAGGCTGAAGCCCGGGCTTTGCGGGCGATGTTACATTTAGATCTGCTGCGCTTGTTCGGTCCGTCACCGGCCGGAGGAATGAGTAAACCGGCTATTCCTTATGTCGATGCTGTGGTTACAGTTCCTTTTCCTCAATTGACCGTAGAAAAAACATTAGAGCGGATTATCGGTGATCTGGAAAGGGCTTTTGACTTGTTGAAAGTAAATGATCCTTATTTTACAGGGATTCCAGATGGAGAATTTGATTTTATGACAGCCAATGGTTTCAGGCAAAACCGGGAGTACCGGTTGAATTATTATGGGGTGTCGGCTTTATTGGCCAGGGCTTATCTCTATAAAGGCGATAAATCGAAAGCGTTGGAATATGCAACAAAGGTGATCGGGGCCGATTACCATTTTACGACCCAGGAAGAAATGAATGCGATGGGAGTCACGCTGTGTTATTCAGAAATTATTTCAGGGATTTATCTGAAAAATACCTTGTTGAAAAAACAAACGGAAAAATGGTTTTCTGAAAATGCCGGAAGTACGAAATTGAAAATCTCCTCGGCGGGAGTAGAAACCTTGTTCGAGGTCGCTTCTTTGGGATCTACCGATTTAAGGAAAAAGAACCAATTCGGAAGCCGGGAAAATGAAAACGAAGTGTTTCTGAATAAATATTTCACGGGTTCGCTTTTGCCGTTGATTCGTTTGAGTGAGGTGTATTATATCGCTGCAGAATGTGCTGAAGAGCCTGAAACCCGTTTCGGATATCTGAATGAGGTCAGAAGACATCGGTTTATCCCGATATTGGACTCCCGGGATCCTCAGATCGATTTGGAAAATGAGATTTATAAAGAATATGCGAAAGATTTTTTGGGAGAGGGACAGTTGTTCTTTTACATGAAAAGAAAAGGGATGACTTCGTTTACGGGGGTGAACGGAGTAGAAATCCGGGAGACCGGCGATCCGGTGTATCAGGTTCCTGTCCCGGATATGGAGAAAGAATTCGGTAATATTATTTAAATTCAGTGGCTTATGAAAAAGAAATTATATACGCTGTTGGTCCTGATACCGGTATTTGCTGCTTGTCGGGAGGACAAATTACAGGACTTCGAGGATCCTATCGGTTCTGTGTATTTTTATATCGATGAGAAGAAAGAAGTTGATGAGATCCTGTATTCGTTTATTTATTCCTTTGAGGATAAGGTTGTCGTGAACGTTCCGGTGAAATGTTCCGGTTTAGCAACCGAATATGAACGTCGTTTTCGGGTTGAAGTAGTCGATGATTTGACGACAGCTGTACCGGAGAAGCATTATTCTTTGCCCTCTGAAGCAATCTTTCCGGCTCATGCTTATGAAGCGGTTTTTCCGGTGACACTTTACAATCAGGATGCTGATTTACAGTCTAAAAGTTTTGTATTGGCTTTGAAGCTGGTTGAAAGTGCCGATTTCGAATTAGGCGACAAAGAGAGGCAGATTGTGAAGATTCTGTTTTCCAATCAGCTGGAAAAACCGGAATCCTGGCAGGATTGGATATTCGGAGAGTGGAGCCGGGTGAAACATAAGCGTCTGATTCAGATTGCCGGAAAAGATCTCCCCTCGGTGGATGAACTGAACAATGATTTCAATTTCTGGTATTATGGAGTGGGACAGGAGTTGAAGAATTTTTTTATTAAGAATTATCCTGTACTGGATGAGCATAATCAGGTGATAGAACCATGGTAAATCAATTAAAATCTGAAGCGATGAAATCAATCATTTATATCGGACTGTTGTTGTTGACTCTGACTTCCTGTCAGGAAGACAAAGGAAATTACACTTATCGGAACATCAACGAAATCTCTGTAACCGGGATTGCGGCTACCAAGACGGTGACACAATTCTCCATTTTGGGTATGTCGCCTGTTATAAACCAAACGATGCCTGTGTCGGCTGACGATTTGGAATATTTGTGGTATGTCGACCGGGGAAATGGAAAAATAGATACCCTGTCTCAAGAATTGAATATACAGACACCCGTAAATCTGTATCCCGATACATATGAAGCTTATTTTGTAGTGATTCAGAAATCGACAGGTATATTTACCAAAGTTCCTTTTAAATTGGTGGTAGAAAGTCAACTGGGACAGGGATTACTGGTTTTAAGTGATTTGAACGGATATGCGAATCTGGCTTATTGGGAACGATCGGGAGAAGTGGTACAGGATGTATACGAGAAAGTGAACCCGGGTTTACATCTGGGGAGGAACCCTTATCGGGTATGTTATATGTTTAAAGGATATTCGATTCCGGCTTTTGTGACGGTAATGTGTCATGACGAACAAGGCGGATGCGCTTTGAATCCGGTAGATTTTACGAAATTCAAGGATTATGCGGAACTGTTTTATCAGACTCCCGACCCATTACACCCCGACGGATACGGATATTCCAATTATTTTAATTATGACGAGACAGCTTTTGGAGACTTATACAATGATTTTATCATTAACAACGGACAGCTTCATGAGCGGTCGACTTATGTCGGTTGGTATCAGCCTGCCTATGCGGTAGATCAGGACTATCGGTTGAGCGAGTATACTTTTATGGGGATGATGCAGTATATCTTCTATGATAACGAGCATAGTCAGTTTTTGCAGAAAACAAGTTGGCCGCCCAATTCGTTCAGCGTAGTGGAAGTGCCGGAAGGGTATTTCCGCGATCTGTATCTGGTATATGCCGACCGTGGATTTGCCGGAACGGATTATCCACACTATTATTGTGTTTTTAAGGAAAAGACTACTTCTGACCATTACTTTGTCGAAGTGTTGATGTCCCCGTCCGGATTTAAACCCTTGAAGAAAGAGAAAATCGGTTTTGCGGTACAGGAAGATATGCCTTTTGCCGTTTCTTTTACCACTTCAGCGATATTTTATGGTGTGGGCAACGAGCTGTATTGTTATGATACCGGTAATGGAAGGTCTGTATCTTGTTATAATGAGTTTGGAAGTGGAGCTGAAATTACGGCCCTGTATTTGGTCCCTCAATATGGAGAAAGTTCCCAATATCCGGGAGAGACCGTATTATCGGCGGTAAAACTGTTTGTCGGAGTCAGTTTGCCTGGGCAGGAGCGTGAAGGAAGCGTCTTCGAATTTGAGGTAAATCTGGACAATACCCTGACTTTTATCCGGAAAAAAGAGCACATAGCGGGAAAAATCGTGTCTATGACCTGGAAGTATTAGGTCGGTAAGAGGTTGTCCCGAAGTTGCTTCGGGACAACCTTATTGCTTGCTGTATACTAATATTTTATCGATACGGGCTCCGTCCATGTCGACAATCTCGAATTCCAGCTCGTGCCAGGAGATTTTCTCGCCGGTATGGGGGATGTGTTCCAGTAGATGCAGGATCAGGCCGCTGATGGTGTTATAGTCGTATTCGGGATACAGGCATTCCATATCGATGTATTCCAAAAATTCGTAGAACGAGCATTGGCCGTCGACCAATAGCGAACCGTCGTCGCGGCGGATGATTTCAGGTTCGTCGTGGCTTTCGGTGATTTCTCCCAGCAACACGTCTACGATATCTTTTAAAGTAACGATTCCCTGGATACTACCGAATTCGTCGGTTACCAATCCGTATTTGATGTGATCGGATTTCAGATGTCCCAGCGTATTGTACACGCTTTGGTTTTCCGGGAAAAACTGAGCCGGACGTAAAATATCGGCCAGCTTGAAATCCGGTTCGTCCAAATGGCTGAAAAGGTCTTTCAGGTACACCACTCCTTCGATGTGGTCCAGTTCATCGTGGGCTACCGGATACACGGTATACACGTTCTCCTTCACTTTATTCCGGATCGATTCGGCGGATTCGCCGATTTCCAGCCAAATGAGGTCACTGCGATGGGTCATGATAGAACCGATTTTACGGTCGCCCAGGTTGAAAACTTTTTCTACAATGTCTTGTTCTACTTCCTGGATTTCACCGTCTTCAGTACCTTCCTGAATGATTGCTTTAATTTCTTCTTCGGTCACTTTATTTTCTGTAGAGGTATGAAGACCGGTGAGCCGGATAACTGCTTGGGTGCTGGCTGAAAGCAACCAGACGAAAGGAGAGGCGATTTTGGACAGCACTTCCATGGGCCGGGCGATCAACCGGGCGATTTTTTCCGGTGCATTCATACCCAGGTGTTTCGGTACCAATTCTCCCAATATTAAAGTCAGATAGGTGACTAATATAACGATGATTCCTTTCGCTAAAGTGAGGCTATGGGCCTGGGGGATACCGATCGTTTCCAGCCAACGGGCCAGATCCCCGGCTAAAGCTTCTCCCGAATATAAACCGGTCAGAATACCGATCAGGGTGATCCCGATTTGTATCGTGGATAAAAAACGATCCGGCTCATTGGCCAGACGCAGGGCGGTTTTTGCAGTTTTACTTCCTTTTTTAGCTGCTGTTTCTAAACGACTTTTACGGGCAGATACCATGGCAATTTCCGACATGGATAAAATGCCGTTAAAAAAAATTAATCCTAAAATAATAACGATTTCCATAAATAATGTCTTATTCTGTTTCAAATATAACGGTATTTCATCAACTATCTGTTTTATTGACTTATTTTTAGAGTTTTTTGAAGGTTATTATGAAGTTTTTTCCAAAAGGAAAAGATGGGATGAAGCGGAAAAACAGAAACAATATACCGGTGTTGATTTGTCTGTAAAGAAAGATCGGATCGACAGAGTGAAAGAACAGATATTGCAAACTTTGAGAGAGCGTAGGGGCCTAAAAGTGGATTTGAAAGCGACAGAATAGAAACCGATGACAATTTAAAAATATTATGCCAGTGATATACATATTTACGTTTATAAACGTAGAATTATTTTTTCTTTCTATTCCGATTCCGGATTTTATGTCCTCAGACCGGTTCGCCTGGACCGGTCCGCTAAGGTTTCCCTTCACTGACCGGCGGAACTCCTCACTTCGTTCGTCAAACACCACCGGTCGGGCGTTCGGAAAACCTAACCGGACTCTCGTTCACTGCTCCAATGGTCTTCAGACATAAAACCCTGCATCTATCGTTAGCACTACCGGGCAAAGAAAATATAAGGAAGTTTTTACAATTAAATTCCGGGGCAGCCTATCGGAGTGGGAATATCTGACTCCTTTATAGGAATAAACTTTTACAAAATATTGATTTATAGATAGTATTCTGGTTTAAGGTTTGAAAAGCTCTGTTATTTGAACTTTATGGTTTTCAGGTCCTGATTAGTTTACCATGAAGTGATAACGTCAGTCGAAGGTGTTCGTGTTCGGGGACCATTGGAACTCTGGCGAGTGTCGTCTTGCTTTTTCTGAACGCCCGACCGGTGGTGTCTGACGAACGAAGTGAGGAGTTCCGCCGGTCAGTGAAAGAAAGGGCTAGACGACCGACAGAAGCGACCGGGTTCCCAAACACGAACACCGCAGACGAATAGGTAACAGAATAATCCTACATTTAGAGTAAACATGTATTAAATGCCAATATTATATATCTAATTTTACGACTGTAATTCCGGCGCCTCCCAGTTGTATTTGTTCATCTCCGAAGGAAGCGACGAGCGGGTTGGTGCTGAGATATTGACGGATCAGTTGCCGCAAAGCTCCTGTCCCGGTGCCGTGTAGTAGCCTTACTTCTTTGTAATTGAGCATAACGGCTTCGTCGAGGAAGGTGATCACTTTTTGCAAGGCTTCTTCTCCGCGCATTCCCCGGAGATCGATATCGGGTTTGAAATCGAAACGTTTTTGGCTGATATTTTCCCGGATATTGGCATACGAGGCTTGGGGCTGGGTACGGGCCACTTTCTTGGCCTGACTGGCCGATGCTCTTTTCAGTTGGGAAAGTTTAGCCGTCGTTCTCAGATTCCCTAAAGCGATAACCGCAGTTTTGTCGTTGATTTCAAGAATTTCTCCGATGGCTTTGTTGGGCAGACTGACAAAATCCCCTTTCTGTAAAGGGAGTTCGGTTGTGGTGCCCTCGGAAGCCGGAGTTGAAGCGGAGGCTTTATTTTTGGTCTTTTTATTTTTTTCCCGGTTTTGCAGTTTTTCCATTTTTTTCCGAATCCGTTCTTCTTCAGCGCTGGCTTGTTCGGAGAGTAACCGTTCTTTTTCGGCCTCCATTTTTTGCCGGATTTCTTTGGTCTTTTCTTTTTCTGCTTGATTTTCGCGGATATCCCGGATAGTCTGTTCGATGGTTTTATTGGCCGAATGGATGATTTCCTGAGCTTTTTGTTGGGCTTCTTTGATGATTTCTTTGCGTAAACGGGAAGCTTCGGTCAATTCCTGACGATATTTTTCGACTACTTCATCGAGTCGTTTCTCATTTTCGTGAATGCGTCTGCGTTTCTCCTCCCAATAGCGTTTGTCCCGGGCGATGTCTTTCAGATGTTTGTCATAATTGATATGATCTTCACCGATTTTCGAGGCGGCATCTTCCAGTATTTCTTTAGGAAGGCCAATCTTTTTGGCAATTTCGAAGGCAAAAGAAGAACCCGGTTTTCCGATGCATAATTCGAATAAAGGCAACATCCGGTGACTGTCGTAAAGCATGGCTCCATTTTCAATACCGGTAGTTTCCGCTGCAAAATGTTTCAGGTTGGTGTAGTGGGTCGTGATTACCCCTTTCACCTGTTTTTGATTGAGGGTTTTCAGGATTGCTTCGGCTATAGCCCCTCCCAGCATGGGTTCTGTACCGGTGCCGAATTCATCGATCAGGATCAGGGTATTTTCATCTCCGTAGCGGAGAAAGTTTTTCATGTTGATGAGGTGTGAGCTATAGGTACTCAGATCGTTTTCAATGGATTGCTCGTCACCCATGTCGATGAGTATTTTTTTGAAAATACCGAACCGGCTTGCTTCACTGACCGGTACCGGCAGGCCACATTGAAACATATATTGCAATAAACCGGCGGTTTGCAGGCATACGGATTTTCCACCTGCATTGGGACCCGATATCAGGATAATCCGTTGGGTTTCATCAATCTCTATTTTTAGCGGGACGATATTTTTATCGCTATTTTTCAGGCTGAGCCATAAAAGAGGATGCCGGGCGCTGTACCAGAACATTTCCGGACGTTCGCTGAAAGCCGGTACGGTTGCTTCGATATAGAGTGAAAAAGCTGCTTTAGCCCGGACAAAATCGATGTAAGCCAGAAAATCGTAGGCCGGAATCAAATCATCGACGTAGGGACGCAGGTCTTCGGCAAACCGACGGAGGATCCGGGTGATCTCCCGTTTCTCTTCCAATTCCAGTTCCCGGATTTCATTGTTGGTTTCGACGATCTCGGCCGGTTCGATATAAGAGGTTTTACCCGTAGCCGATTCGTCGTGGACGATACCGTTTATTTTTCGTTTATAGGCAGAAGGCACGGGGATGACCATACGACCGTCCCGGATAGCGATGGAAGTGTCTTTTTCTGCCCACCCTTCTGTCTGAGCCTGTTGTAATAAAGCCTGCATACGCCGGGAGATACCGTTTTGTTTTCGTTGAAGACGATGGCGGATATCTCCCAATTCAGGGGAAGCCGTGTCTTTTATGCTCCCATGGCGGGATACGATGGAATCGAGGCGTTGCAGAATATAAGGAAATAATTGGATATCTCCGGCCTGGGCCGTTAAACGCGGATACCGTTCGTCTTTGCCGTGGAAAAAACGGACTATAGCCGTCAGGGATTCCAGCGATTGCTTGAGAGCGACCATTTCAGCCACTTCCAGAAATAAGCCTTCCACCCGTACTTTGTTCAAAAAGGGACGGGCGTCGCTGAAATGATCACCGGGAAATTGGTCTTCTTCTTCCAGAATAGACATAAATTCCTGCGTCTCTTCCAGGCGTTCCCGGATTTCTGTCGGTTCAGTAGAAAATTTCATCGCTTCTACCAAATCTCTGCCCATATCGCTCAGACAGTTTTTTTGAACGAATTGCCTGATCTTATCAAACTTAATCTTGCTTTCGAAATTTTCCGGATAAACCATTTTGTGCATTTTATTCTTTATTTAACGTTTCCGCTTATTGTCAAGGTGTTTTCCGGTTGAGAGGGATCGTTGGTGATGACTGTGATCGATTTATACTGACGTCCGGATTTGCCGGTAGAGTCGAAAGTGGCCCGGATGGTTGTCGATTGGCCGGGCTGAATTTCTTTTTGTCCCAGGGTAACGGCAGTACACCCACAGCTGGCTTTCGTTTTCCGGATGAACAGGATACTTTTCCCTGCATTCGTTAAAGTAAAATCACAACTGGTTTTTTCTCCCTGTTTGATTTCTCCGAAATTACATTCTTTTTTATCGAATTGTGCTATCGGCGCATTGGCTTTGTCTTTTGGGCTCAGTTTACTGAAATCTTCACTAAGTTCCGCGGTAACGGATAAACGGTTGCTATATTCTTTAGAACCGTTGACGGACAAGATGAGGCTTTCGTAAACATAACCGTAGTCATTGGCTTTGGGAGCATCGAAAGTGACGATAATCTTTCCTTTTTTGCCCGGAGCTACTTGTGCGGGTTCGAAAGTGGCCTGCAAATGGTTGGATTTATAAATGACTCCTAAGCTGACAGCGTCTTTGAGGGTATTGTAATATTCCAGCGTATCTGTAGCGACTTGCCAGGTATATACTTTCTTGAAGTTGATATTGTTGTTTTTGAATTTCAAACCATTCATATTATATTTATACAATAATTCCGGTTTGGAAGGATTATCGACCAGATTTCCTGTCAGAATCAATTCTTTACGTGCTGGATTTGCATTGGAATAAACCAGAATCCGCATGTTGAAATTTTCCAGTAATTGCATCGGAATAAACGTGATTTTTATATCACAACTTTTACCGGGGAGAAGCGGACTTTTGGGCCAATCGGCTTTCAGTAAACTGGTCATGGGAGTGACGCGGGTAATGATGACCGGTTGAGTACCTGTGTTTTGAGCCGTATAAACCACTGTCATCGGCTGATCGTCTGCCAGAAGGTTTTTTAAAGTTTGCCGGGATTGCTTTATTTCAAGAACTCCCTGGGCAAATACGGTAAACGTGAATAATAAAGCGGATATAAGTGAAATAAAATATTTCATGACTTCGGATTTTTAGTATTCTTATTTCAGATTACCGATCAATTTATAAGTCATAATCGGATTGTGAGGATCGTTGGTCGTGAACTGGATGATTTTAATTAATTTTTGGGCATTTCCGGTTTTTACACTCAGATTAACTTTGATTTTTTTTCCTGGTTTGACCGTATCTCTGGAAGCTGTGACCGAAAGATTGGAATCTGAAGTTTTTATTTTACGAATGACCAGTTCCGATTTTCCGATGTTTTGAATGGTGAATTCATGGGTGTAGGTACTGTTTTTATCCAGATCGTTCAGGGTGTATTCCGTTTCCGATAAAGAAATTGCAGGAGCCTTTTCAAAATCACCGTTATAGTGGGAGAAATCTTCGCTGATCGTTGCTGCAACGGTAATGTCTCCGGTTGTTTTATCGTTTACCTGCAGTTGAATTTTATCGGTAACAAATCCCCAGTCGTTCTTCTTGGTGGCATCGTATTTGATCGAAATCGTGGCTTTTTGATCTTTAGTCAGGGTCGTAGGACTGACACTTACTGTCAGATGGGGATGTTCACTGATTACCTGAAGTCGGGCGGGTTTATTTTCACTATTGATCATCTCTATCTTCCGTTCCAGTACCTGGTTGTTATTGATCGCCCCCAGATTGATCGTGTTGCTCGTTAATTTTAATGCCCCTATATTGAATTTATACTGATCGTACGGGCCTAACGGTTTCCGGGTGACATTACCCCGTATCGTTAACGATACGACCGAATTGGAAGCATTGGAATTGACTGTAATGCTTTTAACGAAAGCACCCGGACGGTTGCGTGGATCGAAAGCCACTTTGATGCTGCCTGTTTGACCGGGAGCTACCGGTTCTCTGCTCCATACCGGTGTTGTACAACCACATCCGGCCCGTACGTTGGTCAGGATCAAAGGAACATTTCCTGTGTTTTTAAATGAAAAATCAAAAGTCGCTTTACCGGCATTTTCATTGATCGTACCGAAATTGTGAGAGGTTGTTGTAAAATCGATTTTAGCTTTCTGAGCAAAAACCAAAACAGGCATTAGGGCCACCAACAAAAAAATAAATCTTTTCATCCGTCGTAATTTTATATCATCTTCTAAATTTCATACACAATAAATAGGGAAGATTTTCCCTATAGGCTATAAAAACCTACAAATGTAAAAATAATTTTCAAGTTGTACCAACCCCGTTTTGAGAATTCCTTTCTATGATCTAAACACCTATATTTTTATTACGAATTACTGTCGCATTTCTTTGTAATTCCGGGAATAAAGCCTATCTTTGCGGCGTTTTAACGATATTAATCATTTAAAGAATTAAAAACCATGTATTTATCAGCAGAAAAAAAAGAAGAACTTTTTTCTCAATACGGGAAGTCTAATAAAGATACGGGTTCTGCGGAATCTCAGATAGCTTTATTTTCCTACCGTATCAATCATTTGACCGAGCATCTGAAAGCCAATCACAAAGATTTCGGTACTCAGAAAGCATTGATCAAATTAGTTGGAAAACGCCGGGCATTGCTTGACTATTTGAAAGACCGCGACATTGAAAGATATCGTGCTATCATTAAAGCTTTGAATATACGTAAATAAAAATACGTTTTCCCAAGCCCGGCGACAACCGGGCTTGTTTCTATCCTCCCTCCTCCCTCCGAAAAAGAATTCCGTTAAAACATTTTATTTTTAACCGTTAAGTTATTATGAACGTTATTGAAAAGAACATTACTCTGGCTGACGGAAGAGTAATTACGCTGGAAACCGGCAAATTGGCAAAACAGGCAGATGGTGCTGTGATGCTGAAAATGGGCAATACGATGTTGCTCGCGACTGTGGTTTCTGCTCAGGATGCAGGTCCTGATGTAGATTTTATGCCCTTGTCTGTAGATTATAAAGAAAAATTCGCCTCTGTCGGACGTTTCCCGGGAGGTTTTACACGGAGAGAAGGAAAATCTTCGGATTACGAAATATTGGTATCCCGTTTAGTCGACCGGGCATTGCGTCCTCTGTTCCCGGACGATTATCATGCAGAGACTTTTGTACAGGTGACCCTGTATTCGGCCGATGAAGAATCGATGCCGGATGCATTGGCCGGACTCGCTGCATCGGCAGCTTTGGCTGTCAGCGATATCCCTTTCCATGGTCCGATCTCCGAGGTACGGGTTGCCCGTATCCAGGGAGAATTTGTGATCAATCCGACGGCTTCCGCTCTGAAAGAGGCCGATCTGGATATCATGGTCGGAGCTACCTATGAAAATATTATGATGGTAGAGGGCGAGATGAACGAAGTTTCTGAAAAAGAAATGCTGGACGCCATCAAGTTTGCACATGCAGCTATTAAAGAACAGTGTGTAGCTCAGCAAGAACTGGCTGCTGCTGTCGGAAAAGAGAAACGGACGTATTGTCACGAAGTGAACGATGAGGAACTGCGTAAGGATATTTGGGACAAGTGTTACCAAAAAGCCTATGATGTGGCACGGCAGTGTAATGCAAACAAACACCTGCGTGGCGAATTGTTGGACAATGTACGGGCCGAATACCTGGCTTCTCTGCCTGAAGAAGAGCAGATCGAAAAAGCCATGTTGGTGGGACGTTATTACCACGATGTGGAAAAAGAAGCGATGCGCCGGATGATTTTGGACGAAGGGGTACGTCTGGATGGACGTACTACCGAACAGATCCGGCCGATCTGGTGTGAAGTAGGTTATCTGCCCGGACCTCACGGATCTTCGATCTTTACCCGCGGTGAGACACAGTCTTTGTCGTCTGTTACCCTGGGAACGAAACTGGATGAGAAAATTATCGATGAGGCTACTATTCAGGGAAAAGAAAGATTTTTATTGCACTATAATTTCCCGCCGTTCTCAACCGGAGAGGCTAAAGCTTCACGGGGAGTAGGACGTCGTGAGATCGGTCACGGGAACCTGGCTTTACGGGCATTGAAACGGATGATTCCGGAAGATTTCCCTTATACGGTCCGCGTGGTATCCGATATTCTGGAATCCAACGGTTCGTCTTCCATGGCTACCGTATGTGCCGGAACGCTGGCTTTGATGGATGCCGGTGTACCGATGAAAAAACCGGTGACAGGTATCGCTATGGGATTGATTACCGATAAAGGGTGTGCTAAATATGCTGTATTGTCCGATATCCTGGGCGACGAGGATCACCTGGGCGATATGGACTTCAAAGTAACAGGAACCCGTGACGGTATTACCGCTACCCAGATGGATATCAAGGTAGACGGACTTTCTTATGAAATTATGGAACAGGCTTTGGAACAAGCGAAACGAGGACGGATGCATATCATGGATATCATCACCGAAACCATGCCGGCTCCGCGTGAAGACCTGAAACCGCACGCTCCCCGTATTGTTACCGTTACTATCGACAAAGATCAGATCGGTGCGCTGATTGGTCCCGGAGGAAAGATTATCCAGGATATTCAGGAAAAATCAGGTGCTACCATCAATATTGAAGAAGTTGGTAATAAAGGTATTGTCGACGTTTCGGCTACCAATAAGGAATCGATCGATAAGGCGCTGGCACGGATTCGGGCTATCGTCGCTAAACCGGAAGTTGGTGAGGTGTACGACGGTATTGTAAAATCGATTATGCCTTTCGGTGCTTTTATTGAAATCCTGCCGGGAAAAGACGGTTTGTTGCATGTCTCTGAAATTGATTACAAACGGATCGAGAAAGTAGAGGATGTATTGAAAGAAGGCGATCATATTCAGGTGAAATTACTGGAAGTGGATCCTAAAACCGGAAAATTACGTTTGTCACACAAGGCATTGCTGCCGAAACCGGAAGGTTATCAGGAAAGATCAGAGCGTCCGCGTGGTGATAGAAATGACCGGGGTGAAAGACGGGAACGTCCGGAAAGACACGATCGTGGCGAAAGACGTGAACGTCCCGAACGTCGTGAATCACGGCCTGAAAGAACAGAAGACAATCAGGAAACCGGTAGTGAGGAATAATGGATACGAAGTGATTTATCGCCCGGAACCAGTCTCGGTTCCGGGTTTTTTTATCGGTGTTTGCCGCGGAGGTATTGCTCCAGTTCTTCGATTTCCGGCAAAGTGAGCGGGTTGTAATTCATGCCGCTATGGATCATGATTTCACAGGCCATTTCCAGAAATTCAGCTTTTTCAATCGTACTTTTCAAATCTTTTCCGGCGTATACTTGTCCGTGTTTTTCCAGAAGTGCAGCATCGTGATTGAGCAGGGCTTCGCTGACAGCCTTCGCTAATTCGGCCGAACCGGGACGATAGTAGGGGACGATGGCTATTTCTCTCCCGCAATAACAGGGGATTTCTATACTGACATTGAAATTATCGGGTTTCTTTTTCATGCAGGCAATCGTCGTGGCATAAATACTTTGACAATGCAATACGACATTTACATCAGAGCGGTTTTGCAGGATTTGTAAATGAAAGCCGCTTTCCATAGAAGGGTGGATACCGTTTGTGATTTCACCGGTCGCGACCCGGCAAATGGAGATTTGGCCGGCTTGCAGTTCGGGAAGCCAGGAGCCTGTTGCCGAGATCAGGGCGAATTCGCCGATACGCCAGGATAGATTACCACTGCTGCAACGGGTCAACCGCCGTTCGCCGGTTTGATGTGCAGCTGCCAGGAATTGTTCAATGTGTTTATCTGTAATTTCCATAAATCCGGTTACTGAAAAGGTTTATTTATCGATGGGCTAAGTTAAGCAATATGTCTGAATTCGGTGGTTGTTTTTCAGAGAATAACTCATTCCTGAATGAACGCTGTAACAAAACAAAAATAAATGGAATTACTACGATCGGGTTTGCCCAGTTATTATTATATTTGTAAGCTACAAACAGAGTATGATATGGAGAATAGACTTACAGTGGGATTTACTCATGGAGATGTCAATGGTATTGGCTATGAGTTGATCATTAAAATGATGGCAGAAAACCGGATCTGCGAAGTATGTACCCCGGTATTGTTCGGATCCTCGAAGGTGGCTGCTTATCATCGGAAAGCTTTAAATATAGAAAATTTCAGTTTGAATAGTATTCAGAATGCCCGTGATGCGAATCCGAAAAGGTGTAATATCGTCAATTGTGTCGACGATGCGATCAAAGTGGATTTGGGCCAGGAGACGCCGGAATCGGACGATGCGGCGGTGCTGGCATTGAAGGCTGCTCTGACTGCTTTGGACCGGAATGAGATCGATGTCCTGGTAGGAGCTCCTCAAGGGTGCAATTCCTTTAAGCCCGCAGCGAGTTGTCCGGTATTTTTTAGCGAAAGATATGAAACCCGTAATGTCATGCCGCTGTTGGTGGGTGAAAAGATGAAGATGGGATTCGTTACCAATCATCTGCCGTTCCGGGATATTGCCGGAAATATTACGGTCAACAATATTTACTATAAACTGAAGTTGCTGGATGCTTGTCTGAAGAAAGATTTTACCATCCGGAAGCCCCGGATTGCCGTATTGGGACTCAATCCCCATTCCGGCGAGAACTGTATGTATGGGGAAGAAGAGAGGAATGTGATTATTCCGGCGATCGAACGAGCCCGGGATAATGGGATCATGGCTTTGGGACCTTATGCGCCGGACGGATTGTTCAGTGGTGTAGAATTTGAAAAATTCGATGTTATTCTGGCCATGTATCACGACCAGGGGATGATTCCTTTCAAAACGATAGAGGGTAATGAAGGAGCGGTGTTATTGGCAGGATTGCCTATTGTATATACCTCTACGGTGCATGGTATGGCGTATGATATTACCGGACAGGGTATAGCGGATGAATCGGGTATGCGTAATGCACTTTATCTGGCTATCGATGTGTATAATAACCGGCAGATGAATGCCGAGTTAGCCCAGAATCCCCTGAGACATTACGACATCGCTTCCAATAGTAACGAAAGCGATTTGAATGTCGAGCAGATTGCCGGAATTGAAAAAGAGATGGAATAATACACTCCCAAGTTTTGACGCTGATTAGCGAGGATTCTGTAAATACCTAAATAAAGTAAGATGGCATATGAAAATGATCGGTTGTAATCATTTCATATGCCATTTATTTACCGAGTGTCCCTACATAGCTAGTTATGAAAATGATTATATTATCTGGTGTATAAGTATTTTAAAATTTTTTGTATTGACATAAAATAGGAAAGCTAAATCTGTTATTTTGCCTAAAGAGTTTATTTTTTGATACCAGTCATAAAAATTTAGTTTACAAGCAGTACACCCTATTGAATCTACATAGACCAATATTTTAATCGGTTTTAACAATAAATAATTGCAATTTGTATCCCGTCCTACTATTTTTGCTTGAATATCGTCAGGGAAAATGATTTTTTTGTTGGTCCATTCTTGAATGATTGTTTGTATGTATGCTTGGTCGGTGTTTTTGCAATTGAATAATAAGATAGTTAGACATATAAAAAGGACATACTTCATGGTTTTATTTCTTTATATGTAAAATTTGTAGATGTAGATTATAATCGTTTTCCTCAGCGCTCATTTCCACTGCAAGTGTATATGGATCGATATAATGTTCAGATACTTCATTCTTGTCGTCAGGTAACAGATCATTGACAAGATCTTCCGTTACCCGGTAAGTGGAATCCGCTTTATTGTATAGCACCTGGTAAAACTCTTTCGTCGAGCCATAAAAAAGTAGTATATACTTTTCAAAATCGTAGCATGTAGCCAACATAAAATAATCCTGTACTCCTTTATCTTCATTTCTTTTCAGAGCTCTCGGCATTGCGGGAATCAAATTGAACCGGTATTTCAGATAGGCGGAATCGGGAGTAATAAAAAAGAGCCTGTTATCATACCTGTCGTAATAAGAAATACCTTCGTCATTATAATTGAAATAATGCGGATAAAGGGCTTCGTATACGTTATCGCTGTTCTCGGGTACCAGTACTTTCCCGAATTTTCCTTCGGAATCGGTAGTCCATATCCCGGATCGCATTTTACGTAAATATGCAGGTTGGATACAAATGAATTTTCCTTTAACGTTAGTAAACGACCGCATTAAATCCGGCAAAGGATATTTGCCGACAAACGCTCCGTTGTAAGTGTATTTTACTAATTTTCTGCTCTCGTTATCATATATACAGATGTGTTTATTACTTTTATCCAGGCAAAAGCCAGTGATAGTGATGAATTCTTGTGGTCCGCGTCCATAATGGGCAATGTTGCAGAGTAGTTTATTGTTCTGAAAGACACATATACCGTTTCCGTTTCGATCCGAAAGGATAATGTAACTACTGTCTACATATAATTGCCGGATTTGGGAAACGATGCATGAATCGTTCGAATATAATGTAAGATAACTTACGGAATCTACGAATTCCGAGTAGCGTATCTTGGTCTTCTTTTGTGTCAGGTCGATTTTTATGCCGTTGTCTGCCTCCTGTTTACAAGAAAATAAAAGAATAAAAAATAATAATATATATAGAATTTTCATTTTCAGCATATTTATATAAAGGGAGATATACTCTCTCTCATAAAATAATTATTTCTTTCTATTCTAAAAAATTAATTAGTTGAATATTTATTCTCTTTTGATAATTTTATCAAAAATATTGCGAATAGATTCATTATTTATTGGATTTCCAATAGCTAATACTTTATTATTACGGTCTAATAAAAAAGTATGTAATGGATAAGGATAAGTTGGGAATTGATTTTTTTTTAACGCTTGTCTTCGTGTATTACAGGATATGAGAACAAAAATATATAACAAAATTATACAGACAAATTTCATGATCTTAGAGAATAAAAAATTAATATAGGGTTAGAGTCTTCGGAGTAATCTGCCATTAATTTTTGAAGTTCTGGAATCATGATTCTATTTTTTTGTTGTATATCCAAGGTAAGCTGACCGATGAATTCATTATGATTGAAACCGATGGGCACAGGGAAGGTCCCGAGATGAAGAGAGTCTATCACCATTTCAGGATCCAAATTGATGGCTGTATGTTTTTTTTTGTTGTATATTCCTAACAAAACTTGTCGTTTTACGTAATATTTTACTAACAGATGCTCGTCAGTTTCGTAGGGTGCCATCAATCTTACATAAGAATTATTCATTATTTCACTCATGATAGCCTGAGAGTTGTATTCCTTTTTTTGGAAAATTTCGTCGTCCGGGAAATGATAATCTCCGAAGTAAAAGTGGTAACGTTGTGTTGTGCTATCGGGAGTTATCGAAAAAATAGTATTGGAAAAATGCGGAAATACATTCAGTTTTCCATCATATACATAAAAATTCTGTCCCAAACCATGAAGAACCTTGCTTTTGGGATCTACTGGTAATAATTCTTTGATAAATTGTCCATTTTTGTCAGTGATCCGTAATTGATAGTCATTGTTTCCTCGGTCGGGATAATAAAATGCCAAAGCTTCCTGTTCAGGTATTACACCAAAAGAAATCGGATACTCTTCCGTTTTTATTTTATCGATAAAAGACAAGTCATTTAAAGCATAGCGTAATAAGGCCGATTGTTGGTGATCTTTAACTATCAGGGCGCTGTCTGTAGGATCTATGGCAAAACATAAAGGCATTAAAAACTCTCCGGGACCACGACGGTTGCCTTCCAAACGATTGAGGTATTTTCCTTCTTTGTCAAATACATATATGCTTTTGGTTTGATAGGAATCTAAAATATAGATTTTATTTGCGAATACCTCGATTTGATCTATCGCTCCTAAAAGGCAGCTTTCATTCGTTTCCAACTTAACAAAACGATACTGTTCTAATAATTGATTATCGGAAATTTTGGTAAATGCTCCAAAATCCACAACAGTACCTTGTGATTGCTCTTTAGGAGTACAATTCCCGAGCAATAGAATTAAAAATAATAAATAAAAATATTTCATAGTGATTTTATTTAGAGGGTATTAACACCCTCTTAGATTTATTGATTATCTTCCTGTACAAGTTTCATTACCTGGCTGTGCACAGTTATATCCCGTTCCATCAGGTCTATAGAATCTTTCCCAAATTTTTTGATCATAACCTCCTTCTGCACTTGCTAATGCCTCCAAGTTCGAAAACATTAATCCAAAGGACGAAATTTTATCATTGTCAGCCAGTTTTGTCCCGATAGTAGCTAATACTACAAAGAAAAGTAATATACCTATTTTTACAGTTCTTTTTTTCATATCATTATAAATTCTAGTTGTTTAATAAAAAATGAATTTTTCTTAATCTAATTTGTATAATCCCCTGCCTTGCAGCGAAACTATACGAAAAAATCAGTACATTGCGACCTCTCTTTCTTTTTTAGAAGAGTGAGGGGACGATGACAGATTGTCTTTTCAAAAGTTGGTCTGTCGATCGTCCCTGTTCTCTATAGTTTAAACATTTATTAACGGAATAAAGTAAAATAAATTATTTTAAGAAAAAAAATTTCTAATATTCTATGATATACCCGAAGAGTATTTTTGCGGCATGCTGTCGTATCGAGAGCGATATAGTTTCCTTGTCGGGGTATGTAGCAGTCCCATTTTCCGAATATTCCAATTCAGGCGGAAATCGAATAGAAATCTACGACAAAAGCCTCAGCGACAATGTGATTGTCAGTGAGAGGACGATTACCATCAGGTATTGGAAAAGGGTTTTGAGGAGTTCCTTCATGGAAATTTGAATTTAATTTGAGTATTTACATTTTACTGAAATAATTGTTCTTTATTTTTTTAAATAATTTCTCAATGACTCTGTGTCGTCTTTGTCTGGAATGAAAATATTTTGTACAGTATTGTTTGAATCTATTGTAAACAATAATGGAGTAGTATATTTGCTTAGTGGAATTTTTTCTTTTTTTAATGAAGTAGTTATTTGTTTTCCTAAAAAGTTTTTTCTTAATCTGTTTTCAATATCATTTGAAAAAAATATAATATATTTATTTTTTGTATAGTTGGGAAACTCTGATTTGATGGTTTCACTTATTTCCTCGAGACACGGTTGACAAGCTTCCATTGAGAAATGGAAAACTAAGATATTTTTTGCAGATATATTTATCTCTGGATCTGTACTAGTATAGAAGGGGGTATTTTCTATTTCTTTGATTATTTTTGCTTTGATTGTTTCAATATAGTGTATATAATTGGATTTCCGAGTATGATATTTCTTATATTGTCGAGATATAAATATGGATAAACATACTAAGTTGAAAACGATTGTGGGAATAATAATATATTTCATTTTCATAACTATTCCTTTTTTAAAATATATTCGATTAGAATAGGATTACTATCTTCTGTCAGCTGATTTAATATTTGATTGTTTTCGTCGTCGAGTACTTGTTCATTCAGATATTCTTCTTTTTTTCTCCAGGGTTCGATGGGACCGAGAGCAATGGAATCGTTTAGAACATAGGGAGTGAAGATGACTCCTTCTTTGGTTTTGTGAAATACAATATTCCGCTGTGTCTTTTTATTGTGTAGAACATTTACATATTTTTTGCCGGATCGGATAGAGAGACAAGTATAACGGTATAAATCGGTTTCCAGGTTATTGACATGCGTATAGGGGAGTAATTCCTGTATGGCAAAATAATCTTTTCTATTATTTCGGTCGTATTCGGGAATCACTTCGTTCGGGTCGTATTTGTGTCCCGGGAAAAACCATCGATAGGCAGGAGCTATGTTTGTCGGGGTAATGGCGAATACATCATCGTATAAATAACGGGAAAAATATACGGTGTCTCGGAAACGGTAAAAACTGCTCAAGGGCGAGTTTATGGATAATTTTTTTGAACTTTTAAAACCACTGTAAACGATTTTTGAAGTAGTCCGGGAATAAATATTTAATGTAGAAGGTTCTGATAGACTATAAAAGGCAATACTGTCTCGGCTCAAAGGAATGAATTCATCGTATGCATGCAGGTCTTTGGGTAACCTGAAAGAATGGAGATATTTACCGTTTAAATCAAAAGCAAGCAGTTTTCCCCAGGGATCGAGTATCTCCAGGCATCCGTTGAAAGGATTTATGGCTAAATCTGAAATAGACATATATTCTTCGGGTCCTCTCCCTTTTCGGTTTATTTTAGAAATAAACTGTCCTTCTCGGTTGAAAATGAAAATTTGATTCTGGATACGATCGTAAATAAAAATCTTGTCTTTAGAGGTAATAATTTTAGTAATATGGGCGACTAATGAAGAATCTGTCGTTTCCAAAGGAATCAGACGGACCTGGGAAACGAAATCGAACAGGGATATCTCGTCTTCCTGTTCGATAGAAGCGGTGATAGTATCTACTTCTTCGTTAACGGTGAGTGAGTCTTTACAGCTGCCGATAAATAGGCAGAGAACTAATATAAGAATGGTATTTTTCATTTCAATGGTAGTTATTAAATAAATAATTTGAGGAATTTGTTTTCAAATTTTGTTGAAACATGATGAAAACAAATTCCTTTTTCATTTTACATATAATCGAAAGGTTTATCGCAATAATCACTTAGAAAACCTGTCTCTTTACACCACCAATAGTGGGCAGAACCTATTGGTTCATAACAACGTCCCCATCCTTTGCCGCTACAATTAACGTCAACAGGAGGTAAAGTCTCTCCTGCTGCAAATGCTTCTACTTTATCGAAGAGAAGTTCTAATTTTGAGTTATCTACATTTAACATGTTTATGAAATTGAAAATTGTTAACATAATACATATGCAACTTCCAAAAATTAATTTTCTTTTCATATTCTTTTAAATATTAAATTTTAAGTAATTGGATCAATTTGATTTTTAATTGGATTTATAATTCTCCCTGCCTTGCAGCGAAACTATACGAAAAAATCAGTACATTGCGGCCTCTCTTTCTTTTTTAGGGGAGTGGTGGGACGACGACAGATTGTCTCTGTCAAAAGTTGGTCTGTCGATCGTCCTATTTTCTCTAGGTTAAACATTGTATTAACGGAATAAAGTAAAATAAATTATTTTAAGAAAAAAAATTCTAATATTCTATAATATACCCGAAGAGTATTTTTTAGGTAACAGGCTCTCCATTTTTCGTATGTTCCGGTTCTTGAATTGCTCGGTATCGTAAATTTAGTTTTGTAGTGAGAGAGAAACTAGAACGGGATATTATTTCATACGCCATTTATTGTAGTATTCCGTATCTTAGCCATATCCTAGTCCGGATATTTCTTCCGTTTGGGCTACCGAATCTTATTTTTGGGGGAATATCTAAAGATACAAAAAAGCCAGCTGATCCACAATGTTTTAAATATGAATCAGTTGGCTAGCTTTATGTTATTATTGAATGTCCCGCTTTCGGTCATTTTTTCCCTTTCAGTCTTCCGAGAATACGGGGGATGTAAGTAGAAATGTGCCGTTTCTTTTTGGCTTCGTATACATCTGCAATTTTTATCAATATCGCAGATTCCTCCACTCCGCCGAAACCGGGGTTGATGGCTGTTCCGAACATCTTCATCGAAGGGGACAGACTCATATAAGCATTTACCAGGGGAGGAATGTTTTCTCCCAATTCCCGGACATAATGGGACAATATCTTGTAATCTTCATTATAATTATTACCGATAAAGATTTTTTTCATCTGCTCCTCGTCGATTTGAATATCCAGGGGATGGATGGGAACCACTAAACCTACTGTATCCTTGAAATATTTATCTATAAAATAGAGGATCATATTCCGGGCCTGAATATTAAAACTGGTATACATCGTCACTTTCCCGAAAAAATATTCTATCTGGGGATGTTCTACCGTGAGGGCTCCCAATCCGTCCCAGAGATTGTCCAGAGCGAAAACAGATTTTCGTCCCATGCGGGTCGACTGGTAGATCGGGTGTACGAAAGAACGTCCGAGTTCGATCATTTTCGGCAGGTAATCGGATTTGAATTGATCTGAAAAACGGAAAAGTTCGGTTGTCGCCAGGTTCGGTTCTCCTTCGGCATTGAGCGATAGATGGTCACAAAGAATATAACGGTAGCCTCCGATAATTTCCTGTTCCTGGGGATCCCAGACGATCAGTTGCTGATAAGGAGTTTGTGGATCGACATCGAATTCGTCGATGTCGGTTTCTTTCCCGGTACCACCTCCGGCACTACGGAACGTAAGCTCGCGGATACGCCCGACTTCCTGCATCAGGTTTGGAGCAGAATGAGCATCGAAGGTATATATTTCATTACCGCCTTTATTCGTCTTCCGCATAAAATGTTCTTCAGTCAGCTCGGCGATAAGCTTCTTTTTCTCGATAGGGTAAATGACAGGTTGCATTTTTTTACAATTTGAAAATATAGGGTTTTATCGATGGGAAGCAAGGAGCCGGTGACTTCTGTGCCGATCGATTCCACGGAACAAATATAATGCTTTATCGTTTTTTTTTGTATCTTTACACGCAAAATAATGATATCGATTAAAGCATAAAGCCCGATGAAGTTCAAGGTATTTAGTAAAATTCGTTTTTTCTTTCTGATATATAGCGTTATGATCTTTAGCGCTTGCCATGATTCCGATAAGATCGAGCCGGAATACGGCGAACGTACCGTATTGATTTATATGGCAGCCGATAATGATCTGAATAAAGACGGTGAAACCAATATAGAGTCTATCCTGAAAGGGATGGAACAAACGGCAGGACGGCTGGTGATTTATATCGATCCCCGGTATGATGTGCCTCGTCTGCTGACCGTTAAAGGGGGGAAAGGGTGCCGTCTGGATACCTTGGAGACTTATACAGAAGAAAATTCGGCTTCACCCGAAGTGTTGGCAAGGGTGGTAAAGGAAGTGCAAAAAAGATATCCGGCCTCTTCCTATGGGTTGGTATTGTGGTCGCATGGTCTGGGGTGGGTGCCGCCGGAATATTCCTTCCCGGGGGGATATGCGATGCGGTTGCCTGATTCGGATATGCCGAGGACGAAATATTATGCCGAAGACGAACATCCCGGAACAACGGGGAAGGCTTATATGGATATCCGGGAGATGGCTGCCCGCTTGCCCGGACATTTCAGTTTTATCCTTTGGGATGTATGTTTTATGGGAGGTATCGAGGTGGCTTACGAATTGAGAAATAAAACCGATTATATGATCGCCTCTCCGGCAGAGGTGATTTCCGACGGGTTTCCCTATGAAAAAATGATGCCTTTGCTTTGGGGAGGAGAAGAGGCTATGAAACAGATTTGCCGGGAATATTATAACCATTACAATAAATATCAGGTTAATTCCCTGTGGCGTTCGGCGGTGGTCGGGCTGGTAAAGACCGAAGAATTAGAACCTTTGGTAGCGAAGGTACGCACTCTTTTAGCCGGGAAGACCGACTATGTGAGAGCCTGGCATTATCCGCTGAGTAAGGGGGGATTGCCTATGGTATTTTTCGATTTCGGCGACTATATCCGGAAGATGACAACCGAAGAGGAATATAACTCGTTTAAGAAACAACTAGACCGGGTTGTGATCTACAAGGCAGCTACCGAAAAATTGTTCGGTGATGAGGTGCCTGCCGATAAGTTTAGCGGCCTGACTTCATATATTCCTTTTTCGGAATGGTCTGATATGAATACCTATTATTATACTTTGGATTGGGGAGCTACGGTATACGAAAATAATTGATGGGATGAACCGACGGATTTTACAACTGGCGATACCTTCTATTGTATCTAATATCACAGTCCCTTTACTCGGTTTGGTGGATGTCACGATTGTCGGGCATCTCGGATCGGCGGCCTATATCGGTGCAATTGCGGTGGGAGGATTGTTGTTCAACATCCTCTACTGGAATTTCGGTTTCCTGCGTATGGGTACCAGTGGGTTGACTTCTCAGGCCTATGGACGTAAGGATGCCGATGCAGAGGTAAAAGTATTGGTACAAGCGGTCAGTGTCGGTTTGATTTCTGCTGCCGCTATTCTGATCCTGCAATATCCTGTCGAACGGCTGGCCTTTTATTTATTGGATACCAGCCCGGAGGTAGAACAATATGCCGTCACCTATTTCCGGGTGTGTATTTGGGGGGCTCCGGCTGTATTGGCGATGTATGGTTTCAAGGGATGGTTTATCGGAATGCAGAATTCCCGTTTCCCCATGTATATCGCTATCGCGGTCAATATCATCAATATTGTCTGTAGCCTCTGTTTTGTGTTCGTCCTGGGCATGAAGGTGGAAGGGGTGGCTTTGGGAACCGTGGTGGCCGAATGGTCGGGATTGGCTATGGCTTTGTTATTGTGGAGAAAGCGTTACGGGTGGTTGCGTTCCCGGATCGTTTTGCGCAATAGTTTACAATCGGTGGCTATGCGCCGTTTTTTTGCCGTTAACCGGGATATTTTTTTAAGGACTGTTTGCTTAATCGCCGTCACTACTTTTTTCACTTCTACCGGTGCACGTCAGGGCGATACTATTCTCGCAGTGAATACTTTGCTGATGCAGCTTTTTACCCTTTTTTCCTATATTATGGATGGTTTTGCCTATGCTGCTGAAGCGCTGGCCGGGCGGTATATCGGGGCTTGTGATCTGAAACAGCTCCGGCATGCGGTGCGCAATTTATTCGGTTGGGGAGTCGGGATGTCACTTTTATTTACCTTGTTGTATGGCGTAGGAGGGAAAAATTTTTTAAGTTTATTGACCAATGATCAACAGGTGATCCGGGTGGCAGGAGATTATTATTATTGGGTATTGGCCATTCCTTTAGCAGGTTTCAGTGCTTTTTTATGGGACGGTATCCTGATCGGAGCTACGGCTACCCGCCAGATGCTGTGGGCTATGGCAGTCGCAGCAGAGGCTTTTTTCCTGATTTATTACTGTTTTGCGGGAGGAACCGATAATCATATCCTGTGGTTGGCATTTCTGGTATATCTTTCATTGCGTGGTATCCTGCAAACACTTTGGGGACAGCGGATATTTTCACCACGATACCTGAAACAGGGCTGAAAATTTATCGGTACGATAAATTTTAGTTTGTGAAGTTTATAAACTAAATCGGATTATGAAACGTTTGGAAATTCTTTTGGATGACATTACACATTTAAAGGTAGATGCGATTGTGAATGCTGCGAATTCTTCGTTGTTGGGCGGAGGAGGTGTCGATGGGGCTATTCATCGGGCGGCCGGACCTGAATTGCTGGAGGAATGCCGGAAATTGAACGGTTGCCCGACAGGAGAAGCGAAGATTACGAAAGGGTATCGTTTGCCGGCGGCTCATGTGATACATACGGTAGGACCGGTTTATCGGGACGGCGGGCATCATGAACCGGAATTGTTAGCCTCCTGTTATCGTAACAGTTTGCGGCTGGCAGTAGAGAACGGGTTGAAAACCATCGCTTTCCCCTGTATCAGTACCGGAGTATATCGTTATCCCAAACTTGAGGCTGCCCGGATCGCGTTCCGGGAGATCACTCGTTTTTTGGCTGTTTATCCCGGTTTTGAACAGGTGATTGTCGTCTGTTTCGGGCCGGAGGACTTCAATATATATAACCGGCTTTTGGCAGAAGGGCCGGAAGCCTAAGAAAGATCGGCTCGCATGCGCTTTATACCTCCGATAACAATACCGTAATTTATCAGGAGGATCAGGATCAGACTCCCCAGGAAATATTGCCATCCCCAGGTGTCCAGGATCACACCCGTACCCCAACCCAGCAAACTGGATCCCAGGTAGTAGGTGAGCAGATAAATAGAGATAGTGACCGAACGCTTGGAGAGATTGTAATCGCTGACAATACGGTTGCATAAAACATGTACGACGAAAAAATTGAAAGTAAATACAGCCAGTCCTAAAGTCACGACCCGGAAGTCGGTAATGTATAATAGTAAAATGCCGGCAGCTGAAACTAAAAACATGGCTTTTAATACCTTAAAATGAGTGAAGTACCGGGTGAGTCCGGCTGTCGCAATCGACCCGAAAATACCGAATATATACATTAAATAAATATAGTGGATATAATGTTCCGGGAAATTGAAAGGTGCTTTGGTCAGATAGAATCCCAGGTAATTGTATAAACTGACGAAAACCCCCAGGATCAATCCTCCGGTCAGGTAGAAAGGGATCAATGCTTTTGAGGTGATCAGTTGGAGATTTGCTATGATGAGGGTATGGAAGCTTTCCTTGCGGGGCATAAAGTTGGTGGAGCGGGGGCTGAACAGTAAGAACAGTATGGCGAATAAGGCGCAGATCAAACCGATGCTGACCGATGCGATCCGCCAGGTGTAAAGGGCTCCGATCCAGGATGAAATGACTCGTCCGGCCATACCTCCCAATGCGTTTCCGGCGATATACAGGCCCATGATTTTCCCTTTGTTGCGGGACGATACCTCTTCCGCAATGTAAGCCATGGATACGGATGTGGCTCCGGATAATAGAAAACCTTTGGCAGCACTGAGCAAAATCAGCGGAAGAAAGGTCGGGGAGAAAGAGGCCGCAACGGAAAAGATCGACGAACTGAGTAAACCGGTACCGATCATTTTTTTCCGGGGAATGCGGTCGGCCACGAACATGGTGGTAAAAAGACCGAAGACCATTCCCAAAGTCGAAAAAGAAATAGCGAAACTGCTTTCGCTGGCCGAGAGAATAAAATCTTTGGCTAAATCCGGTAACAAAGGCTGGAAATAGTAGAGCTGGGCAAAACAGGAGAACCCCGATAAGAATACACATATTGAAATAATCAGGTCCTTCCGGTTCTCCTTTTTTTCTATGTCTGCAAAAGAAGTATTCATTGAAAACCGTGGAATGATATCTACCTTTAAAATCCGGTAAAATTACCATTGCAAAAATAGGAAAAATTATTAAAATTTTTCCCTGTATATCCGGGGATATCGGATGAAAAAATCGGTGGGATAACAATACCGGGGGAGGCGGGGTTGGGCGGACAGGGAATGACTAGAGAAAAGAGTACAAGGCATGCTATCGTTTACAGACAGTTTGTCTTGTACTCATACCGGAGGAAAGAGATTGCCGGCCTATCCTGCCGGATCAGATCTTTACGACCCAAACAGCCAGTTTACTACCGGATACTGTAAACTTACCGTTTCCCTCTTCATCTATGGTTACTTCTTCCTGGCGGTTACCGGTAATTTCGTGCCATATTTCTCCTTGGTGTTCTGTGCCTACCTGCATAATTTTATCTCCGTCTTCACCGTTCGAGATCAGAAGGGCCAGGCCGGAATGCGGATGGGCTTCATCCCCTTTACGGGTGAAGCCGATTGTATTGGGGTGATCGAAATAGTCTAGCTGTTCGCCGTGGGCATATTTTTTACGGGCGTCCAATAAAATATCCAGGATCGGACGGTGAGGAGATTGCTTTCTTTTAATGCTATAATAATCGCCGTAGAAAATACAGGGATACCCGTCTTTTCTCAATAAGATCAAGCCATAGGCCAGAGGTTTGAACCAGTCTTTGACTTGAGATTCCAGGGAACTGTTTTTCTGGGAATCGTGATTGTCTACAAAAGTGACCGCTAAGTCGGGATGGTCGTTGACCAGGGTGTCGTTGAAAAGTTCTTGTAAATCGTAGTCCCTGCCTTTTTGTGAAGCCTGGAAAAAATGATAATGTAAAGGGACATCGAATAAGTCTATCTTATATTTAACCTCGGAAAGGTATTTGTCCAACGAGTCTTTATCGTTTTTCCAATATTCCCCTACGGCATAAAATTGTTGTCCTTGTTTAGCTCTGACGGCTTCGAGGAAATGTGCGATAAATTGATCGTTGATGTGTTTGATGGCATCGAGACGCATCCCGTCGAGGTGTAATTCCTGGCTGACCCAGATCCCCCATTTCTTCATTTCTTCCACTACTTCCGGGTGATCGAAGTCGATATCGGCAAACATCAGGAAATCGTAGTTGCCGTTTTCGTCGTCTACCCCCTCACTCCAGGTTTTTCCTTCACCGACAATCTGAAAAATTCCTTTTTTACCGGTAGCTACGTCGCAGTCGATGCCTGAAAAATGATACCAGTGCCATTTGAAATCCGAGTATTTATTTCCCCGGCCCGGAAAATTGAAACCGGTCCATCCTTCGATTTCATAGGGCTCACCGAGTTGTTCTGTTCTTTGGTCGGGGTTTACTTCCCGGGCCATGAATTTTTCGGTATAGTCCGCTCCGGCTTTGTGGTTCATCACGGCATCCAGATAGACACCGACCTGATTTTTGTGCAGCTCGTCGATCATTTCCTGTAGTTGCTGTTTGGTACCGTATTTTGTCCGGATGGTTTCTTTTTGATCGAATTCTCCCAGATCATAAAGATCATAAGTACCATATCCTTCATCGTCTTGTTTCAGGGCTTTGTAGGCTGGGGGAATCCAGACAGCCGTAATTCCGATCGCATGTAAATGAGAGGCATCCCGTTTCAACTGATTCCACAAATCCCCATCGTTGGGCATATTCCACTCGAAATATTGCATCATGACTCCGTTTTCCATATTTTTTTGTATTGGTTTCCTGTTTAAAACGAAATTTTACGCCATAAAGTTCTTATGATAAGATTATTTAGAAACTTCTGATCTTTTCTGACGTTAAAAGAGTATCGAACGGCGTGTCATTCGACAGTTTCATACCGGACTCCATGATCGGCCATTTTGTGGCCGTAAAAAAGTGTTCGTAGGGTATATAACTTTATAAATTAATTTAACCCGTTCGTTTTAACCGAAACAGATATGGAACAGAATAACAGAATTTGGTGGAAAGAAGCGGTGGTTTATCAGATATATCCCCGTAGTTTTAAAGACAGTAATGGTGATGGAATCGGAGATTTATGCGGAATCATTTCCTGTTTGGATTACATCAAAAGCCTGGGAGTCGATGTGATTTGGCTGAATCCGATTTATGCTTCGCCTAATGATGATAATGGATACGATATCAGTGATTACCGGGCTATTATGAAAGAGTTCGGAACGATGGAAGATTTCGATTTGTTACTTCGGGAAGTGCATGCCCGGAATTTAAAACTGATACTGGATTTGGTCGTAAATCATACCAGTGACGAGCATCCCTGGTTTCAGGAAGCCCGCAAGTCGCGGAAGAATCCGTATTATACCTATTATCACTGGTGGCCGGTGGAACAGGAAACTCCTCCCTTGCGTCCGAGTTATTTCGAGGAGTCGGCCTGGACTTACGACCCTCATACCCGGGCCTGGTATTTACACTATTTTTCGCGGAAACAGCCCGATCTCAATTGGGAAAACCGGGAGGTGAGAGAAGCGGTGTATGATATGATGCGTTTTTGGTTCGATAAAGGAATCGATGGTTTTCGGATGGATTCTATTCCTTTGATCGCTAAAGACCCGGCTTTCCCGCCTATCGACCGGAAGAAGTATCCGGATTTGTTTTCTTCTTATGCACATGGACCTCATTTGCACGAATATTTGCACGAAATGAACCGCGAAGTATTGAGTAAATACGATATAATGACCGTTGGAGAAGGTTCGGCCGTTACTTATAAAGAAGTGGAAAAATTTGTCGGGCCCGAGCGGCAGGAATTGGATATGTTATATGGATTCGGCCCTTCGGAAGTCCGGAATTATACAACGGCCGATTGTCCCGATTCAGGTATCGGCTATAGCCTGATCGCTTTGAAAAAAATGTTCTCCGGTTGGGATAAAGCGGTCGGGAAGGGATGGCCTGCCATTTATCTGGGAAATCACGATCAGCCCCGGATGTTGAGTCGTTTTGGAGATGACCGCCCGCAATTCAGAGTATATGCCGCTAAGATGCTGGCGACTTTTTTACTGACGATGCGGGGCACTCCTTATTGGTTGGCAGGTGATGAAATCGGGATGTGTAATCCGAAGTTCGACCGGATCGGGGATTATCGGGATATTGCGACTTTGAACCAATACAAACAGATAGAAAAACGCAAAGGAGATACGCAATGGTTTCTTCAGATGCAGCAACAGACTTCCCGGGATAATGCGCGGACACCCTTTCAATGGGATAACTCGGGACAAGCCGGTTTTACAACCGGAATGCCCTGGATCGGAGTGAACCCCGACTATCGGAAAATCAATGTCGCGGCCCAGGAAAAAGATCCCTGGTCGGTATTGAACTATTTCCGGCAATTGATCGCTTTACGGAAAAGTTCTCCGGATCTTGTTTATGCCGGCTATACCTTGTTGGATGCAAAAAATCCCCGGACCTATACTTATCTCCGTAAAGGAGAAAAATATCACTATCTTGTTGTACTGAATTTCTCTTCCAAACAGGCTGAGGCTTATCCGGGAATCGATATGCAGGGAGCGGAAATTTTAATGTGCAACTATGGCGATCTGCCTCAGTTAGATAAGGTAGTATCTTTACGGCCATACGAAGCGGTGGTGATGCGGTCGGAGGAATTCGGCGGTTGACGGGAGTATGGTTTGGCACATAATTTTGTATCTTTGCGCTCTCTTTTTTAAGCGATGGAGCGGATTATTTTTATCTTATCATATGAGAAGCGTTGGGATTGCTGGATGGTGTATGCCAACCGGGCAATAGATGCCGGTGATTTTTTTCAAAGTATAGGTCGGTATATCGGGGATGAAGACCTGGAAGTATGGCCTGTAGTCAGAAAGATTACGGAAACGATCCGTAAGTACGATACCCCTATGCTTTTCAAACAGTTTGGCCGGAAAAAATTTAAGGATGAACGTATGTTTCTGCAAAAAGTGGAGGAAGCGTATATCCGTGAAGATATCCGGCCTTATATCGATAAGTATGTCGCACAGGTACTGGATGAACTGACCGAAGCGGGTTGTCCTTTGTTTTTGAAAACCAGTCGTTTAGATAATTTTTATAAGAATCAGCGCCTGATGCTTAAATCCGTTCCTTTGCGGGCATTGTTGAAATTCGAAAGGACAGGGGAGTTTACCCGTTATATTTTGCGTTTGACAGATGGAGAAAAGACCTTTTATCCCAGTGATTACGCGTTGAAGGTGCTGACCCGGCGGCCTTGCCGGGTGGTTTCAGGCAGGCAGCTATTCCGTTTCCCGGAAGATTTCGACGGGCAGCGTTTGCAACCTTTTTTGCAGAAAAGGGAGATTATGATCCCCAAGGCAAACGAAAGTATCTATTTCCGGCGTTTTATCCTGAAAAATGTACGGCATGAAGAGATCGAGGTACAAGGTTTCGACGTGATCGTCCGGGAAGTAGAAAAACAGGCCTTCCTGTCACTTGAACGCGATATACTCGGCATGCCGGTCCTGGTGATGGAATATAAATACGGTAATCAATATATTCCCGGCTGGTCGTCCCGGAAAGCTTTGGTGGAATTATATACGGAAGGAGACCGCTATGCTTTCTATAAGGTCAGCCGGGATCCGGAATGGGAACAGCTGCAAGCCCGGCAATTGGTTGCTTTGGGGATCAGGAACGATACGGAAGGGTATTTCCATTTGCCGGAAGTTACTGTGATGACCTGGAAGACTGAAAAAGAAACCGAAGATCGGGACAAAGTGAGCGGGGAGGTTATTGCCGATGCCTGGCAGAAGACCGTGACCTGGGTACAGACACATGGGGATGAGTTGAAAGCGATGGGGATCGGCTTCACTCAGAAAACATTGCGCCGGGCCTATTATATCGGAGCCTGGCAGATCGATAGTTCGGTATCGGAAACGATGGATTGGTTCGAATTGAAAGCAGAAGTTATTCTGACTGATGGGCGCCGGATTCCTTTGCTTCGTTTCCGGGACCATATTCTGACGGGTAAACGTGAGTTTTTACTCGATGACGGCACTTTATTCCTGATTCCTGAAGAATGGTTCGCTACCTATACCGAGTTGCTTTTATTTGCTCAAGGAAGGGGGACTTCCTTATTTTTTCACCGCAGCCAGTATATTTTATTAAAAAACTGGGCGGAGACGACCTGTCATTTTTCATTGCCGGAGAATTTGCAGGAAGAGGTGACTCTGCCCTTTGATTTTCAGGTGACTTTACGTCCGTACCAGCGTTTCGGTTATGAATGGATGTACCGTTTGTACCGATGTGGCTTGGGAGGTTGTCTGGCCGACGATATGGGATTGGGAAAAACACTTCAGGCCATTGCCCTGATCTTGAAATACAGGCAGGAAGGAGTAAAAAAGCCTGTTGTAAACCGATGGCCTGACAGCGGAAAACAACTGAGTTTGTTCGATGCCCCGGAAGAGGTAAGCAGGCCGGATGAGGGAGATCGTTCATTGGTATACCATACCTGTCTGGTGGTTGTACCGGCTTCTTTGATCCATAATTGGCGGAATGAACTTCGGAAATTCGCTCCTCAGCTGACTGTGACTATCTATGCCGGAACTAACCGTATCGATTTGCGTTCATACCTGCAACGTTCGGATGTCGTATTGATCACTTATCATACTTTGCGGAACGATATCGATATTTTGTCCCGCCTGACTTTCGGTATCGTCGTTGCCGACGAAGCACAAATGTTAAAGAATCCGGGGTCTCAGCTCCATCAGGCTATGATGCGTATTCAGGGAAGGTGTTTTTGGGCTTTGTCGGGTACACCGATAGAAAATTCACTGACCGATTTGTGGGCTGTGATGAATTGGGTGAACCGGGGATTACTCGGATCACAGCGTTTTTTCCGCGATCATTTTATCCGTCCTATATTGGCCGATGTAGAAGGGCGGATGAGCGAAGCTTTGCGTAAACTGATCGCTCCGTATATTTTACGCCGTACCAAAGAAGAAGTGTTGGCCGATTTGCCGGATCTCACAGCCGAGTTGGTCGTTTGTGAACCCGAAGAGGAACAGCGGAAGGTATACGAAGAGGAACAGTCCCGGGTGAGAAATTATATCTTGAGTGAGAGAGAGAATCAAGGGGAATTGCGAAGTGATTTTATGGTTTTAAAAGCTCTGATCCGATTGCGTCAGATCGCCAATCATCCCCGTTTGGTCGAAACTGGGTATGAAGGAAATTCCGGAAAATTTAGTGAGGTATTCCGTATGTTGGGAGAAGTGATTGCTTCCGGACACAAGGTGTTGGTTTTTTCTTCTTTTGTAAAATATCTTAAAATGGTAGCTGAAGAAACAATGGTCCGGGGATGGAAATATGCGATGCTGACAGGTTTGACTGCCGACCGGGAACAGACTATCCGGCATTTTCAGGCCGACCCGGAATGCCGGATCTTCCTGATTTCTTTGAAAGCCGGTGGGGTAGGCTTGAATCTTACCGAGGCCGATTATGTATTTATTCTCGACCCTTGGTGGAATGTCGCTGCTGAAAATCAAGCCGTTAGCCGGGCCCACCGGATCGGGCAAAAACGGGCGGTATTCGTCTATCGTTTTATTACTGCCGGAACACTCGAGGAAAAAATTCTGGCTATCCAGGAACGTAAACAACGCCTTGCCGATTCTGTCATAACAGCAGCTACTTCCATCCCTTTGACAGATGAAGAATTATTGGAAGTGCTCTGAAGGGAACCTTGAATTTGGAGAAAAGAGTACGGGAGAATCAAAGTTGACTCTTCATTTCTATATTGTTTCTTCAAAAAAAGTTGAATTATAGGAGTTTATAAAGTTCATGAGGTTCATAAAGTCGATGGATCCTGCGAGCGCATTTTTTTACGGCACTGGGGCGGCCGGCCGGCACCGGAAGTTACGTTAATGAAAGTGCCCGCAGGGTTCAGGACTTTACGAACTTTAACGATTAATTATTCCTGCTTATTTGAAAGCCCCCAGGCCGAAAAGAGCGAAATCATACCGGATCGGATCGACCGGATCGAATTCACGAAGACGCCGGGTAAGCTCTTCGACAGCTTTGGCATCGTTTTGTTTACGGGTAAGCAGACCGAGTTCGCGGCTTACATGGCCCGTATGCAGATCTAAAGGGATCAATAGGGCGGAGGCCGGGATACCTTTCCATAGTCCGAAATCGATACCGCTGTGGTCGTGTCTCACCATCCAGCGAATAAACATATTCACTCTTTTGGCGGCTGAGCCTTTGTCTACACACGCGATGTGGCGGAGTACCCGGGGCTCGGCCGGAAGGGTAGTGAAAATCCGATACCAATGGCGTAATACCTCGAACATATCCCCGTGTATTTGCCAGGCGGTGGTGAAGACATTTTCCAACCCTCCTTCATGGCGGTAGATATGGGCTAAGGAACGTAAAAAATAACTACAGTCATAACCGTTGAAAGTGCGGTGTTTGAAATGTTCGAAACGGGTGAAATCGCTTTCCCGGGCATGCAGGACGAAGTCATAAGGAGCATAATCTAGGAGCTGCATGAGTTCCTTACACTTTTTTATGATGGTCGGACGTTGCCCCCAAGCCAGGGAGGCTGCCAGAAAACCGGCTATTTCGATGTCTTCTTTCTCTTCGAATAATTTAGGAATTTGAATGGGATCGGTATGGATAAAAAAATCGGAATGGCAATATTCCTGATATTTTTCATCGAGTAGTTGTTTTATTTCTAGTGATGTCATATTCGGTCGGGTTTGGTGGCTCTGAGCATTTCTCTTTTTCCGGGAGGTCCGGGCAGGCGTTTTAAGGTGAAACCGACTTCGCGTAAGGCTTGCTTGACTATCCCCTTGACACAATAAGTCACCAGGATTCCTCCCGGTTTCAATGCTTGGGCGAACCGGCTGAATACTTCCGGAGTCCAGAGATGGGGTTGCACTTCCGGGTTGAAGGCATCGAAATAGACGATATCGAATCGGGCCTGAAATTGTATAGACCGGAAATCTGTCCGGTATTTGTGTAAATGAAATAAAGGGGTAATCTGCTCTCCGCAATCCCAGGGGGCGTCGTGCAGCATGGCGAATGATCCGGGATCGGCAGCGGGAAGTTGATCCGGATAATGAAGACGATTTACTTCTTCGGGCGGTAACGGATATTTTTCCACACTGTGATAATCGAGCGGGAGCTGGAGTTCTTCGCTCCGCAATAAGCTTAAATAAGCATTCAGCCCGGTTCCGAAACCGGCTTCCAGAATAGACAACGGGACTTCGGTGGGCGGCCGATGTTCCGGGGAGGTCAGATAAAAATCCAGTCCGGCCCGGATAAAAATATGAATAGATTTCTGAATCGCTCCGTGTACCGAATGATAATGTTCATTCAGTTCAGGAACATATAAGGTTATACTACCGTCTTCTGTTTGAATCAATTGATGTGGCATCCTTTCAACAGATTTCTGCTCTGAGTAAATTGACGAATTCGATAATATCACTTTCTGTCGTGTCGAAGGAGCAGACCCAACGTACTTCCGAGGCATTTTCATCCCAAATGTAAAAGAAGCATTCCGACTGTAATTTGGTTATTTTATCGCGGGGGATGATAGCGAATACTTCATTGCCTTGCACCTCTTGAGTGATGCGGATTCCCGGGATTTTAGCCGCTTCGTTGGCTAACATCCGGGCCATCCGGTTGGCATGTCCGGCGGTCTTTAGCCAAAGGTCGTGTTTCAGGACTGCCGAAAATTGGGCGGCGATGAAACGGGTCTTCGAGTGAAGTTGCATCAGTTGCTTACGGATATATTGTACCTCTTTGGCGACTTCCGGGTTGAAAAAGACGACAGCTTCTCCAAACATCATCCCGTTTTTAGTACCTCCGAAACTCAATACATCGATACCGACCCGGGAGGTGATGTCGCGGGGATCACATCCCAGATAGGCGACGGCATTCGAAAGACGTGCTCCGTCCATGTGTACATACATCCGATGGGCATGGGCATAATCGCAAATTTCTTTTAATTCGGCAGGAGTATAAACCGTCCCTAATTCGGTACATTGAGTCAGGGAAATCATTTTAGGTTGTGAGTGATGTTGTTCTC
The DNA here is from genome assembly GCF_985060555.1 of Odoribacter sp. Classification (NCBI taxonomy): domain Bacteria; kingdom Pseudomonadati; phylum Bacteroidota; class Bacteroidia; order Bacteroidales; family Odoribacteraceae; genus Odoribacter; species Odoribacter sp. Next base: position 61,896 of record NZ_CFKYFN010000109.1, read on the forward strand.
CGAAACCGTGCATGTGGTTTTGGATAAGACCGGTTGTCAGTTTCCCGTCGAAAGTTGGGACGGTCAGTAGTTTACAGCCCGATTGTTTCTCGATCGCTCCGCATTCGTCCACATTGATATGGGCGGTTTCGGCACATATAACGGCGTTATAGGAATGGGTGAAAGCAGATAGGCTGAGTATGTTTGCCCCTGTACCGTTATAGACGAAAAATACACGGATATTTTCTCCAAAAACATTTTTGAAATCCTGTATGGCTTTTTCAGAATAAACATCTTCTTCGTAAGAATGCTGATGCCCATAGGCTGCCTCTTCCAGTGCTTTGAATACTTCCGGTAATACGCCTGAAAAATTATCGCTTCCAAAACCTCGAATCATGATAAAAATTAGAATTAAAGATAAAACGATTCAAAGATAATGAAATTAATCCCTAATCTCCAATCTTTCCCTTCTAATCCCTTTTTTTCCGGAGTATCCATTTTAGCATAACGATGAAAATTAAAAAAGAGGATACAAAGAGTAGAAAATGGCCGTATTTCAGGTCGGGGCGTTTATCGAGTATTCCGATCGCTCCGATAAACAGGCCGACCAGAAGTATCGCATAAGCGAGCCGTGAGGCTCCGTTCCGGAGCATTTTCCGGAATTCAGGAACATCCGTGATTTGTAACTCGTGTTTGATTTCGCCTTGTTTGAGTTTGTATAATATCTCGCTGATATCTCCCGGAGCGGTTTGCAGGAGGGTGGCATATCCTTTTAAGGTTTGGAAAAGCGAGGCGGCCATCTTTCGCGGAGAAAATTGAGTCATGACAACCTCTTTGGCGTAAGGGATGATGAGCTTGGCAAAGGGGATGTCCGGGTCCAGACGTTCGGCCACTTTCTGGATTGTGGCCAACGCTTTGGCCAGCATAAAAATACCGGTAGGCAGACAAAGTCCGTATTTGGTGATCAGGTCGATACAATCCTGGATCATCTTGGCGTAATTGAATTTCTCGATCGGGAGTTGGGAGAAGCGTTTAATCATTTGTTGCAGGCTGAAAATCAAATCGTCCCGTTGGTCGAAAAAACGTTGATCACAAAGCCGGATCATGGAGTCGGCCAGGCCGATAGGATCCCGGCGGGCGAAACCGATGGAAAGGTTGGCCAGAAAATCCATTTCCCGGGGACGGAGAGCTCCGACCATCCCGAAGTCGATAAAGGCGATCCGATTGCCCGGCAGGATGAATAAATTACCCGCATGAGGGTCGGCATGGAAAAAACCTTCCTTGAAGACCATGATCAGCAAGGCTTCCGCTCCGTTGAGGGCTATTTGTACCGGATCGAGTCCGGCAGCCTTCAGCTGAAGCGGATCGTCCGGCGACATACCGAAGATCCGTTCCATAATGAGCATCCGGTGGGTCGTATGTTTCATGTCGACATGGGGAATGTAGATCCGGGGATTGTCTTTGAATATATCCCGGAAACGCAGGATGTTCGTGGCTTCGTTATAATAATTCAATTCCTTGAATATGCTTTCGCCGAACTCGTCGACGACTCCTACGATATTGATGGCAGCCATTTCGGGGTATTCCAGGGCTAATTTCTTGGCCAGATAGCGCATGAGGTATAAGTCTAGTTTGATTTTCTGGTCGATATTCGGGCGGCGGATTTTGATCACGACGTCTTTCCCGTTTTTCAGACGTCCGGTGTACACCTGGCCGATAGAAGCCGAAGCGATACAATGTGGATTGAATTCTGAAAAAACATCCTTGATTTCGGCCCCTAATTCATCTTCAATCAGGCGGATCGCCAGATGGTCGTCGAAAGGGAGGGCATTGGTCTGTAATTTCTTCAATTCTTTTCTGAACCGTTCGGAGAGTATATCCGGCCGGTCGGCCAGGATCTGACCGAATTTGATATAAGTTGGTCCCAGATCCTCTATGGTCAGCCGCAGCCGTTCCTGGGTGGTATATACTGGTTTATGTTGGCGGATACGGCGCTTTCGGATACGACGCCCCAGAAAAGTATGGGAAATCATTTCCTTAAAACCGTGTTTGACCAGAATACTACCGATTTGAATGATTCTGGTGATCTTCAGATACCCTACGTATACATCTGTAATTCTCATTGCTCTTCGGGTTTAGAAGGTTGGGGAGGAAACGAAGCATCTTCCAGTAAAGCATTCAGCTTTTCTACAGCTGTTGTGAGTTGATCGAGGGTTTGAGTAAGCTTTTTATCCCGGCGGGGAGTGAATAACTGACGCAATAATAAAGTGCTGTTCAGCCCTTCCATAGCTCCTGCTATATGATCACTGAGCCGACGGGCTGCTTCCGGATCTTTATGAGTCTGTTGTTCGATAATTTTGGATACCTTTTCGATAAAAGCATCCCGGTCACTGAGCGAGGCATTGATGGAAGCCCGTAAAAGCAAATATAATAAGTCGTTTGTCATACCGATTACTTTAAGCATTGTCGATTGCAAAATATTAAACGAAAAAAGATGTGTTTAGTTGCAAAGAAGAAATTTTGCAGATTATTTTCTATTTTTGTAGGCTCTTAGAAATTTAAGATGATTTGTATATGGAGTGGATACATACTTTATTTTTCGGATCGGGAATCGGGCATTCGATTTTATTGGTAGCTATCGTTATCTTTATCGGGATATATCTGGGAAAAGTAAAAATAGCAGGTGTTTCTTTAGGAATTACCTGGATTCTGTTCGTCGGTATTATTTTCAGCCATTGGGGAATGCGGATGGATGCGCATGCTTTGCACTTCCTGAAAGAATTCGGACTGATTTTGTTTGTTTATTCAGTTGGTTTACAGGTAGGACCCGGTTTCTTCGCTTCTTTTAAAAAAGGCGGGCTTACCCTGAATTTACTAGCGGTATTGGTGATTGTACTGGGTGTTGCAATTACCTGTGTTTTATATGTCGTGACCGGTTTGCCCGTCACTACGATGGTGGGTATTCTCTCCGGGGCGGTGACGAATACGCCGGGCCTGGGGGCTGCGCAACAGGCTTATTTCGATATGACCGGTAAGGAAGGTACCGAAATCGCTATGGGCTATGCAGTGGCTTATCCTTTGGGTGTGGTGGGGATTATCGCAGCACTCATCCTGATTCGTTATATTTTCCGGATTTCTTTCGATAAAGAGACTGAATCTGCCCAAAGTCAGCTGGAAGAAAAGGAAGCACGGGCGACCCATGTTTCCGTCCGGGTGAAAAATCCGGCTCTGTTCGGTAAAGAAGTGGAGGCCGTCGCTACGTTGATCGATAAGAAATTTGTGATTTCCAGGGTGTTGCACGAGAATAATGATTTGGAGATCGCTTATTCACGCACACATCTACAGGCCGGAGATAAATTATTTATCATTGCTGCCAAGCAAGATATGGATGCGATAATCGCTTTTATCGGTGAAAAAATAGAGATGCATCGTTCTGAGTGGGAGAAGCTGGATTCCAAGTTGGTTTCGAAACGTATCATGATTACCCGTTCGGAAATCAATGGAAAAATGCTGGCTCAACTTCATTTACGCGGAGGATTCGGTGTCAATATCACCCGGGTAAACCGGGCCGGAGTGGATTTGGTGGCTAGTCCGGGGTTGGAATTGCAGATCGGTGACCGGGTTACGGTTGTCGGAACGGAAGATAGTGTGAAAAGTGTAGAGAAAATATTGGGTAATTCACTCCGGAGGTTGCGGGAACCCAATCTGGTACCTATTTTTCTGGGGATCGCTTTGGGTATTTTGTTAGGGAGTATACCTTTTACTTTTCCGGGAATTCCGCAACCGGTGAAATTGGGATTGGCAGGAGGACCTTTGATTACCGCTATTTTGATCAGTAAGTTCGGACCCCATTATAAATTGGTTACTTATACGACGATGAGTGCCAACCTGATGTTGCGCGAAATCGGTATCTCTTTGTTTCTGGCCTGTGTCGGTTTGGATGCAGGGGTCGGATTTGTGGATACGGTGGTGAATCAAGGTGGTTTTGCATGGATCGGATATGGGTTTATCATTACCTTCGTGCCTCTGATGATAGTCGGCAGTATTGCCCGTTGGTGTTATAAGATAAACTACTTCACTTTGATGGGATTGATTGCCGGGAGTACCACCGATCCGCCTGCATTGGCTTATTCGAATGGTGTTGCCGGAAATGATATGCCGGCAGTGGGATATGCTACCGTTTATCCTTTAACGATGTTTTTACGCGTTTTAACAGCCCAGTTATTGATACTTATTTTGTAAATTTGCACAATCGTATATTAATTCAGTATTCCTATGTCTTACGGTATAGCAGATTTGAGTATAGTTCCCATGCGGAGTGAAAAATCGGAACGGAGTGAGATGGTTTCTCAGATTCTTTTCGGTGAGGTATTTGAAATACTGGAGGTGGATGAGAAATGGGTATATGTCAGGATGTTGCATGATCGTTACGAGGGGTGGATCGATCGGAAAATGTATCTTGAAGTCACCGAAGAATTTATCGGTAAATACAAAGCCGAGGTATCTGTATTGGCTACGGAAGTGTTTAATATAGTCGTGAAAGACGGTGATTACGGGAATAAATTGGTGGTTTCGGGTAGTGTATTTCCTTTTTTCGATGCCACGACCAAGAAGATGCAGATCGGAGGAGATACCTATACTTTGGTCAGTAAAATGAAAGATGTCGGCATCGATAGTCTGAGGGATCTGATTATCGGTTATGCCTTGATGTATTACAATACGCCTTATCTTTGGGGAGGACGATCACCCTATGGGATCGATTGTTCGGGGCTTTCCCAGATTGTTTACCGGATGGCGGGAATCGATTTGCCGCGGGATGCTTCGCAGCAGGTGACGCTCGGACAGAATTATTCCTTCCTCGAAGAAGCGATGCCCGGTGACCTGGCTTTCTTCGGAGACGAGACCGGAGCGATCACTCATGTCGGAATCATTTGGGAACAAAACCGGATCATCCATGCTTCCGGGAGGGTACGGGTGGACAAAATCGACCATCAGGGAATTTTCAACGAAGACTTGAAACGTTATACCCATAACCTGAAAGTCATCAAACGAATCCTGAACGATTAAAAGGCCATAAAGTCGAACCCTTTTAACTCATACAACTCTTCTAACTCTGTAACTCTTTTAACTCTGTAACTCTGTAACTCTGTAACTCTGTAACTCTTTTAACTCTGTAACTCTTTTAACTCTGTAACTCTTACAACTCTTTTTTTTCAAATCATTTCTCCCGCTTCCGGTCCGCAACAAAAAAGCAGATCCAGAATACTCAGATTCGGGGTAAATGGAAAACGGTCGCTGAAAGTCTGGCGGTAAGGTTTCGGGATATAATCACAACCGGGTTGTCTATGGGAAACTTTGGGGTGGATAGCATTACGCAGATCCCTGTAATTGATATCCCCGATCGCGATATAATCCGTTGTAAGCCGGATGTCCCGTTTCAGTTTCAAAAAATCCAGTATAGTCGTTAAGATGGCCAGGTTATGGTCGAAAAGATAAGTCTCCTGCTTTTCAAAAAAAGGCATTAAATCGTCGATATAATATTCGTAATAAGGAGAATTTTTGTAAGCCGATTCGATACCCCGGAAGTGTAATTTTTGCCAGGGAGTCGGATACACGATTTTCAGGTCTTTTATCAGGGTTTTGCTGTTGGCTTTGGCTACCGGGACGGTCAATGCGATCACGCCGTTTGCGGTCATGATTTCACAACGGTTACGGTAACTCTGTTTTCCGAAGTTTTCATATTGCTCGATATACGTTACTTCTGCTTTTTTAAGACAAGAGAAGTAAGCTATCGGTGGAAAATAAGCTGTCGTTAATAAAAAAGGATTCATAATAGATGTGCTTAATGAGCACAGGCAAAAATAGTAAAATATTTTTTGACTTCTCTGTTTGGTATATTTTTCCTCAATTTGTCGTAATAATTTAGCAGAAGTGTGTAAAAATTGTCATCTAAAAGTAACAAGTGTGTAATTTGCAAATTTTTGTCGTTAAAATATTGATAAAAATTTGTGAATATGCGGATTCCTTGCTATCTTTCGAATGCTGAATTGAACTGAACATAGCTACGTCTGATCGAGGATTTCTTTTCGGAACCGGAAAAAATAATTGCTTTTTTCCTCCGTTAACCGGAACATTTCCGCTGATAGAGCGTATAATGTTTGTTTGTATCCGGTAAAATAGCTGAAATAATAATATTTTATCGTAAACTTTGGTCAAGATTTTCAGAGATGTGAAAGGAAGTTAATGAATAGAATGTGTGGGGTGTAGGTGCGATAGTATTAAGTGATGGATGAATAGGTGTGAATATTTTACCGGGGGAATATTTTAAACGGTATGAAATGAAATTTGATATCACAGTCAACGATCCTTTGCTGGAACCTTTTCTTCCTGTTATCCGGCGTCGCCATGAACGCAGTGTGCTGAAAGAGTTGGAATTTACCAACCGGAAAAAAAGACTTGCCGACATTTTTAATAATTATCTTTATTTTGGTTTGCACCGGCTTCCTGGAAAAGGTTGGGTATTCCGGGAATGGGCTCCTCATGCTACGGCGATTTATCTGATCGGAGAATCGAATGACTGGCAACGAAGGGAGAATTTTAGCTTCCACCGGCTGGAGGGAGGGGTTTGGGAATTGGAATTACCCGAAGAAGCCCTCTGGCATGGGATGGATTACAAGTTCTGGGTAGAGTGGCCCGAAGGAGGAGGTGAACGGATTCCCGGGTATGTAAACCGGGTTGTACAGGACGATCTGACTAAAATTTTTTCAGCGCAGGTCTGGCAACCCGAACAAGTCTACCGGTGGCGTTATTCCGGCGTAGGAAGAAGGGAGCATCCTTTGATCTACGAAGCTCATATCGGTATGAGCATGGAGAATCGCCGGGTGTCTACGTTTAATGAATTCCGGGCTTATGTATTGCCCCGGATTGTAGATCTGGGATACAATATGATTCAGCTGATGGGGATTCAGGAACATCCCTATTATGGTTCTTTCGGCTATCAGGTATCGAATTTTTATGCGGTCAGTTCCCGATTCGGAACACCCGACGACCTGAAACGTCTGATCGATGAGGCACATGGATACGGTATCGGTGTGATCATGGATCTTGTGCATTCTCATGCAGTCAAGAATGAAGCCGAAGGATTGAGTTGTTTTGCCGGAGATTATAACCAGTATTTTTATCCTGGTGAACGGGGTGAACATCGATTGTGGAATTCCCGTTGCTTCGATTATGGAAAAAATGAAGTGATCGGTTTTTTGTTGTCGAATTGTAAATATTGGCTGGAAGAATTTCATTTCGATGGCTTCCGTTTCGATGGGATCACCAGTATGCTGTATTGGGATCATGGTTTAGGGCGTGATTTTACGGAATACAAATTTTATTACGACGGTAATCAGGATGAAGATGCGATTACCTATCTGACTTTAGCCAATAAGTTGATCCATGAGGTGAATCCGGAAGTGATCACGATTGCCGAAGATATGAGCGGTATGCCGGGTTTAGCGATGCCTGTCGGCGAGGGAGGATTAGGTTTCGATTTTCGTATGAGCATGGGAGTACCGGATTATTGGATCAAATTGATCGAAGATAAAAAAGATGAGGAGTGGCATGTCGGGGATATGTTTTACGAACTGACCAACAAACGTCCGGAAGAGCATACCATCAGTTATGCCGAAAGTCACGATCAGGCTATGGTAGGGGATAAAACCATTTTTTTCCGTTTGGTCGACAAGGATATCTATACTTCGATGAGTGTTTTCGACCATAGCCTTCGGGTCGACCGGGGCATGGCGCTCCATAAAATGATCCGGCTGATGACGATAGCCACTGCCGGCGACGGATACCTGAATTTTATGGGGAATGAATTCGGCCATCCCGAATGGATCGATTTTCCCCGGGAAGGAAATAATTGGAGCTACGAACATGCCCGCCGGCTGTGGAGTCTGGTAGACGACAAGGATTTGCGTTTCCGTTTTCTGAACGAATTCGATAAAGCGATGATTTCTTTAGCAAAGAAAGACGGCTTTTTTAAACCTATCCCACTGCCTGTCGTAAGAGATAATGAGAGACAGATATTGGTTTTCCGGAGAGGCGCTTATCTGTTTGTTTTTAATTTTAATCCCCAAAGTTCATTCTCCGACTATCGGTTCGAGGTGGAAGCGGGAAAATATTTGCCGGTATTGGATACCGACAATCAGTTGTTCTCCGGTTTTAACCGGATCGATGACGGGCTGGAACATTTTACCCTTTACCGGGAAGGACGAAACTGGTTGAGTCTCTATATTCCTTCCCGTACGGCTGTTGTCCTGCAATTGCAGGAGGAAAACTTTAAAATGAAAAAATAAAATAGATATAAAGACGTTATTATGGCTTATTTGAAATTTAATAAGGATGAATTGGTGAATCTGGAATATTCACTGAAGCGGGAAGTGTTGGCGACAAACCGGGCAGGAGGATATATGTCTTCTACTATTATCGGATGTAATACCCGGAAGTACCACGGATTACTGATATTGCCTATAGAAGAATTCGATGGGGAGAATCATGTGTTGCTGTCGAACCTGGACGAGACGGTCATCCAGCATGGACGTGAGTTTAATTTGGGTATCCATAAGTATCCGGGTAATTATGAACCCCGGGGACATAAATATATTGTCGATTTCGAGTACGAACCGGTATTTACCCTGACTTACCGGGTGGGAGGCGTACAGCTCAAAAAAGAGATTATTCTGGTACACAACGAACCTCAGGTCCTGATCCGTTATACTTTGCTGGATGCCCATTCCGATACGACGTTGAGATTGAAACCGTTCCTGGCTTACCGGAATATCCATCGCTTGTCGAAAGCGAATATGATGGTCAATACCAAATATCAGGAAGTTGAAAACGGGATCCGCTCCAAATTGTATAATGGTTTTCCATACCTGAATATGCAAATCAGCAAGAAAAACGAGTTTATCGCTACTCCCGACTGGTATTATAACATCGAATACATAGAAGAACAAAACCGGGGATATGATTTCAGGGAAGATTTGTTCGTACCGGGGTATTTCGAATTTCCGATAAAGAAAGGGGAAAGTGTGATTTTTTCTGCTTCTGTCGATGCGGTGTCTACCGGACGGTTGAAAACCAAATTCCAGAAATTGGTGGATAACAGGGCTCCCCGTAATAGCTTTGTGAGTTGTCTGAAATATTCGGCTTCCCAGTTTATCGTGAGAAGAGGAAAAGAAACCGAGATCATGGCAGGATACCCCTGGTTCGGAAGATGGGGAAGGGATACCTTTATTGCTTTGCCGGGAGTGACCCTGGCTGCGGCGAATGATGTCAGGACTTGTAAAGAAGTTCTCGACACGATGATCCGTCAGCTGAATAACGGTTTGTTCCCGAATATCGGTAAAGATAAAAATGCTTCCTACAATTCGGTCGATGCTCCGATGTGGTTTTTTAAAGCCGTTCAGGAGTATGGAGAAGCCGTTCAGGACGATGCTGCTGTCTGGAAGAGCTACGGGGCGAAGATGAAGGCCGTTTTGAAAGCTTACCGGGATGGAATCAACGAATATGTGAAGATGGTGGATAACGGTCTGATCTGGGCCGACGAACCGGGAAAAGCACTGACCTGGATGGATGCCATTGTCAATGGCGTACCGGTTACTCCACGCGGAGGCTATCAGGTGGAAATCAATGCTCTTTGGTATAATGCTATTTGCTATACCCTGAAACTGGCCGGGCAGGCCGGAGATAATAAGTTCGTGAAAGAGTGGAAAGATATGCCTGACAAAGTAAAAGAAAGCTTCCTGAAAGTATTCTGGAATGAAGAAAAAGGCTATTTGGCCGATTTTGTCAATGGAGGCGGACAGAATGTTTTTGTACGTCCGAACCAAGTCATCGCCTGTTCGCTCGAATATAGTCCGTTGTCGGACGAGATGATACATGGCGTGCTCGATGTCGTGAAGAACGAATTACTGACACCGAAAGGCTTACGGACACTGGCACCTAAGAATCCGGCCTATGAAGGCACCTACGAAGGAGATCAGGCAACCCGGGACAGAGCTTACCATCAGGGAACGGTTTGGCCTTGGCTGCTCGGACCTTATATCGAAGCTAATTTCCGGCTTTATGGGAAAAAATTTGCGAAAACAGCCCGCGAATTATTGGCCAATTTCGAAGAAGATATGACTGTGTATGGAGTTTGTTCTATCGGGGAAATTTATGACGGAAATCCTCCTTATACTCCGAATGGGTGTATATCGCAAGCCTGGAGTGTGGGGGAGATTCTGAGAAGTATGGCTTTGCTGGAGAAGTTTTGTAAAGATGATAGATGACAGATGGGGAAGAGGCAGACGAGAGGAATGAAGTGGAAAACTTCGGATAGGGAAACACGATAAGGGGAACGAAGGTTTCGCACGATTGCAAAAAAAATTAATTATAATTATATGAAAACTAGAGTATTGATGTTTGGCTGGGAGTTTCCACCTCATATTGCCGGAGGATTGGGAACTGCATGTCTGGGATTGACCCGGGGATTGGCTAAACAAGGTGTTGAAGTGCTCTTCGTCATGCCGAAAGCGAGCGGTGATGAAGATCAGAGTGCTGCCAAAATTATTAACGCCAGTGATGTGGAGTCTTTGTACCAATACCATGATGTGGAGGAATATTGGAAAAATATCGATTTTATGGAGGTAGGCTCTAATCTGATGCCGTATATGGATCCCGAGACATTTACCCGGGAAGTGAATAAGAGTGTTCTGGAAGGAAGCGAAGAAAATCGGATTGAATTTAAGAACAAATATCAATTTTCCGGTAAATACGGGGCTAATCTGATGGAAGAAGTGGCTCGTTATGCTCTGGTTGCTGCTACGATTGCAAGACAACAACAGTTCGATGTGATCCATGCTCACGACTGGTTGACCTATGCTGCGGGTATCGCTGCTAAAAGAGTGTCCGGTAAACCTCTGGTGGTACACGTACATGCCACTGAATTCGATCGTAGTGGTGAGAATGTGAACCAAACGGTCTATAACCTGGAACGGCAGGGGATGCTGGAAGCCGATCGGGTGGTGACCGTCAGTAATCTAACCCGGAATATCGTCATTACCCGCTATGGGATCAATCCGGATAAAGTGGTGACGGTACATAATGCCGTTGATTTTCAGTCGTATTCCGAAATGGAAGTCGAGAGAGGGGTAAAAGAAAAGGTCGTGACCTTCCTGGGACGGATTACTTATCAGAAAGGACCCGAATATTTTATCGAGGCAGCGAATAAAGTGTTGAAACGTTATCCGAATGTACGTTTTGTTATGGCAGGTAGCGGGGATATGATGAACCGCTCGATCCGAAGGGTGGCTAAACTGAAGATTGCAACGAAATTTCATTTTACAGGTTTTTTACGTGGCCAGGATGTGCAAAAGATGTTTGCCCACAGTGATGTCTACGTGATGCCTTCGGTATCCGAACCTTTCGGGATTTCTCCGCTGGAAGCGATGCGCTCGGGGGTACCTACGATTATCTCTAAACAATCGGGAGTGGCCGAAGTGTTGAAACATGCGATCAAGGTTGATTTTTGGGATGTCGATGCCTTGGCGGATGCTATCTATGCTTTGCTGGCGTATCCGGCATTAGCTGAATTTGCAGCTAAATACGGCTTGAATGAGGTGAATACTTTAAAATGGGAAAATGCAGCGTATCTCTTAAAAACGATTTACGAAGAATTAAAAAGATAAAACAATAACAATTAAAATATGACTACTATGGATAAGAAAACGTTGTGTTTGTATTTCCAGGTGCATCAACCGATACGTTTAAGAAAATATCATTTTTTCGATATAGGCAAGAATAGCGATTATTACGACGATTTTGCCAATCGTACGATTACCCGTAAAGTGGCCGACCGTTGCTATTTACCGGCCAACCGGATGATGCTGGAGCTGATTCGGAAATACGGAAAGAATTTTAAAGTGAGCTTTTCTATCTCCGGAATGGTTATCGAACAATTCCGTGAATATGCCCCTGAGGTTATCGATAGTTTTAAAGAATTGGTGGCTACCGGATGTGTCGAAATATTGGCCGAAACTTATTCCCATTCCTTGGCTTCGCTGGTGGATGAAGGCGAATTTAAAAAACAGGTGAAACAACATGCTGATCTGATGAAAGAATTATTCGGGGTGAAACCGGTGACTTTCCGGAATACCGAACTGATCTATTCCGACGAGATTGGTGAGATGGTTGCCCGGATGGGATATAAAACGATGCTGACCGAAGGAGCACGGCATATCCTGGGGTGGAAGAGCCCGGATTATGTCTATACCAATTCGATTAATCCGAAATTGAAGCTGTTGCTGAAAAATTTCAGACTAAGCGACGATATCGCTTTCCGTTTTTCCGATAAAGGTTGGGATCAATGGCCGCTGACTGCCGATAAATATGCTTCCTGGCTGAATGCTGCCGACGGAGAGATTGTCAATCTTTTTATGGACTACGAAACTTTGGGAGAACACCAGGGAGGCGATACCGGGATTTTCGATTTTATAGCAGCTCTGCCGGCACAGATTTTTGCTTCTACCAATTTTGAATTTCTGACTCCTAAAGAGGCTGCCGCAAAACATCAACCGGTAGCTCCTTTGCATGTCCCTTACCCGATCTCATGGGCCGATGAAGAACGGGATGTCACTGCCTGGTTGGGAAATGAATTGCAGAATGAAGCTTTCGAGGAACTCTACAAAATGAAAAATAAGGTCAATGCGCTCAAAGATCCGGCACTTACCCATGATTTCGATTGCTTACAGGCTAGCGACCATTTCTATTATATGTGCACCAAGCTATTTTCTGATGGAGCGATACACCAATATTTTACTCCCTACGACACTCCTTACGAGGCATTTATAAATTATATGAATGTGCTGAGCGATTTTATACGGAGGGTAGAAGAAGAAACGGACCGGAAGAAGACAAGACATCCGAAAGAAGAAAAAGAACCGAAAGAAACCCGGAAAGTAATCGAAGCCCCGGAAACTTCGAAGGAAGAAACTCCAAAGACCGGGAGTGAGAAGAAAAAAGCAAGAACGACGACCAAAAAGAAATAAGCTTTTCGGGCTAAGCCGGAAAAAGATCGGTATAATTAGTCCGTAAAGTTCTTCAGGTTACTCCTTCGTTGCTTCAAGTTCATAAAGTGTGTAGAACCTGCGGACGTCTTCTTTATGGGACTTTCGGGTCCGGTCGGCCGTAGAGAAAAGTGCCCGCAAGGTCCGGGGACTTAATAAACTTGATCGCTCATGAACTAAACCGATTCAGGAAAGGCATTGCAGGAACAATGAATTTCCTGAATTTTGATTTTTTAGGTTTTGATTATCAACTTTTTGGATAAAAATATGTACCTTCGGGGCTCATTTAACACACGCAAAAGTAATATGGATAACAATAAATTGAAGAATCCCGCTTACCTTTTTGAAGTAAGTTGGGAAGTTTGTAATAAAGTGGGGGGAATTCATACGGTGATTTCGACCAAAGCCCTCAATATGGAAAAAGAATACAGCAGTAGTCATATTTTAATCGGCCCCGATGTCTGGCGTTATACCGAACAGAATCCTGAATTTATCGACGATCCCCGTTTGTTCAGGTCCTGGCGGCAGAGAGCAGCCCAGGAAGGCTTGCGTATTAAAGTAGGACGGTGGAATGTGGCTGGAAAACCGATTGTCATCCTGGTTGATTTCAGTACGTTCATTACGCAGAAAGATGAAATTTTTGCTTCTTTTTGGGAAAAATATAAACTCGATTCGATTAGTGGTCAATGGGATTACATCGAACCGGCCCTGTTCGGATATGCAGCAGGGAAAGTGATCGAGAGCTTCGTTCGCTTTAATTCTTCTATCCGGCAGCGGATTATCGCCCAATTTCACGAATGGATGACGGGAGCCGGATTATTGTATTTGAAAAGTGCGATGCCTCAGGTGGGATGTGTATTTACCACTCATGCCACCGTGTTGGGCCGTTGTGTAGCCGGGAATAATCTACCCCTGTACAGTGAGATGAAAAATTATGTACCCGAAGAACTGGCACGTCGTTTCAATGTCATTTCCAAACAGTCTCTCGAGAAGACCGCAGCACATCAAGCCGATTGTTTCACTACGGTCAGTGAGATCACGGCTACCGAATGTGCTCATTTTCTGGATAAAGAAGTAGACCTGGTTACTCCCAATGGATTTGAGAATGTCTTTACGCCTTCCGAAGCCGAATGGGAAGGCAAACGAAAGGCCGGAAGAGAAAAATTTCTTCAGGTGGCACAGGCGATTTTGGGGCGTCCCGTAGCCGAAGACGCCTTGATCCTGGGTATCAGTGGACGGTACGAGTTTAAAAACAAAGGAATCGATGTCTTTATCGATGCCATGGGACAATTGAATCGTAACAACGGACTCGGTAAAGAGGTGTTGGCCTTTATTTTGGTACCTGCCGGACATGCCGGTGCAAACAAGGAATTGCTGCATAACCTGGAATTACCTTATCAGGCCGTTACCTCTACAGATCTTTATCTGACACATTATCTCAACGATAGTGCCAACGATCCGGTGATGAACCGTATCCGGGCACAAAAATTGCGTAATTCCGAGGAAGATAAAGTGAAGATCTTCTTCGTTCCCAGTTATCTGAATGGAGATGACGGGGTATTCAATATGCCTTACTATGATTTGCTGGTGGGGATGGATCTGACCGCTTTCCCGTCTTATTACGAGCCTTGGGGATATACTCCGCTCGAAAGTCTGGCGTTTAAAGTGCCTACCATTACGACCACTTTGGCCGGATTCGGACTGTGGGTGAAAGAACATTATAATATGAATCATCCCGGTATAGAAGTTATTCACCGCGAAGACGGTGATGCGTCCAATGTGGCTACGGCTATCGCCGAATGGGTAAAAAATTATACACAGGTCGGAGAAACTGAAATGCAGAAAGACCGGGACAATGCCAAAGATGTTTCCCGGATTGCACTTTGGGATAATCTGATCAATTATTATAAACAGGCTTATACGATCGCTTTGAACCAGGTCAGCGTACGCTTGAAAGACCTGCCTGCCAATATGAACGAATCGGTATCTTATATCGAAAAACAGCTCACGGTGAATAATCCCAGCTGGGTCAGTGTGATGATCCATCGCTCTATTCCCGAAAAACTGATCGCTCTGGAAGAATTATCCAAAAACCTTTGGTGGGCCTGGAATGAAGGTGCTCGTGAATTATTCCGGATGATCGATGTCGATAAATGGAGGGCTTGCGGTCACAATCCGATCATGTTGTTGGATTCGATTTCCCTGGCTCGTTATAAAGAACTGGAAAATGATGCCGGTTTCGTGCATAAACTTGAAGAAGTATATGCTCAGTTTAAAGCCTATATGGCAGCGAAAGAACATATGTCCGGGAATGGGGTTGCTTACTTCAGTATGGAGTATGGTTTGCATACTTCGTTGAAGATCTATTCCGGAGGATTGGGAATCCTGGCCGGTGACTACCTGAAAGAGGCCAGCGATAAAGGGACGAAGATTACGGCTGTCGGTTTATTGTATCGTTATGGTTATTTCACACAGAAATTATCTGCTATGGGTGATCAGGAAGCCGAATACGAAGCTCAGGATTTTATGAAGATCGCCGTAACCCCGGTACGTGACAAGGAAGGTAATTGGGAAACCATCAGTCTGGTATTCCCGGGACGGAATGTATATGCCCGGATCTGGAGGGTCGATGTCGGCCGGATAGAGCTCTATCTGCTGGATACCGATTTCGAAGATAACTTGCCCGAAGACCGGAGTATCACCCACCATCTGTATGGCGGAGATTGGGAAAACCGCTTGAAACAGGAACTTTTGCTCGGGTGTGGAGGTATTCAGGCCTTGCGAAAACTGGGTATCGAAGCTTCTACTTACCATTGCAATGAGGGACATGCTGCTTTCACCGGGCTGGAAAGATTGAAAGAATATATTACCGAGGAACGCCTGACTTTTGCCGAAGCGATCGAAGTGGTGCGGGCATCTTCTTTGTTTACGACTCATACACCTGTACCTGCAGGACATGATGCCTTTTCGGAAAATATGCTGCGTACTTACATCTCTCATTATGCCGATCGGCTGAAAATCTCCTGGGAACAGCTGTTGGGATTAGGAAAAATCAATGTCGCCGATCCGAATGAGAAATTCTCTATGAGCTTCCTTGCGGCTAATCTGGCTCAGGAAATGAATGGGGTTAGCTGGTTGCACGGCGAAGTGAGTAAAGAGATTTTCAAAGGCATGTGGCCGGGATATATGGCCGAGGAGTTGCACATCAGTTATGTGACCAACGGGGTACATTATCCGACTTGGGCGGCTCCCGAATGGAAGAAAATAGAAGAATCTTTGTTCGGTGAAGATTTTAAGAATCATCATTACGATAAGAAATGTTTCGAACAAATCTATACCGTTCCCGATGCTGTCGTATATGAGGTGCGTACCAAATTGCGTAAGCGCCTGATCGATCATGTAAAAGAATTGCTGAAAGACGAGGTGGCTGCTTCTTATTTCACTCCCCGGCAGGTGATTCAGATCCGTGAAACTTTGCGGGACGATATTCTGACCATAGGTTTTGCCCGGCGTTTCGCTACCTACAAGAGGGCTCACCTGTTGTTCCGTAACCTCGAACGCCTGGATGAAATCGTCAATAACCCCAAACATCCGGTGCAGTTTATCTTTGCCGGGAAAGCCCATCCTGCCGATAAAGCCGGACAGGACCTGATCAAACGGATTGTCGAGGTATCCAAATATCCGCAATTCCTGGGTAAGATCATCTTTCTGCCTAACTATGATATGGATCTGGCCAAGAAATTGGTACAAGGGGTTGATGTCTGGATGAATACGCCGACCCGGCCTCAGGAAGCTTCGGGTACCAGTGGCGAAAAGGCTGCTATGAACGGTGTTATGCATTTCTCCGTGCTCGACGGTTGGTGGGTAGAAGGATATCGTAAAGATGCCGGATGGATGCTGCCGATGGAAAGAACTTTCGAAAATCAGGCCATGCAGGATGAATTGGATTCTGAAATGATATATAACATTATCGACGATGAGATCGCTCCTCTGTTCTACGAACGGGATGCTAACGGATTATCACCTAAATGGATCAGCTATATCAAAAATACTATTGCCAGGGTGGCTTCGAATTTTACGACCAACCGGATGCTGGAAGATTATGAAAAACAATATTATGTTCCGATGTCTGCCCGCTATCAGAAGATGATCGAAAATGATTTCGCCATGGCGGCAGAAATTGCCGAATGGAAAAAGAAAATTTCCCGCGAATGGGATAATATCGAGTTAGTCGGATTGGACCTGCCCAATCGTTCCAAACAGATCATCGCTTTGGGGAAATCTTATTACGGAGAGGTGAAACTCGAGATCGGCGAACTCAGTATGCATGAAGTAGGAGTTGAATTGGTGGCTGCCGAACAGAAAGACGGACGCCAGGTTATCCGCGAAAAACACGATTTTATCCCTGTTGAACAAGTGGGTAGTGTGGCCAGATACCGCATCGATGTGACTGCCGACTCTCCGGGATTGCTGATGCTGGCCATCCGTATCTACCCGAAAAGCGAATTACTGCCCCATCGCCAGGACTTTGCTTTGGTAAAATGGCTGTAAGCTGATCGTTCTTTTTTCAGTTATTAAAGTTAAAAAGGTTACAAGAGTTACGAGGGGGCAGAGGTTGAGCCATCTTTGTAACCTTTGTAACTTTTTATTTCGTCTGAAAAGTCAGAAACTTCTAAATCCCTTTTGTTCGCTAAACCGTCCTTCCCGATCGTTCGTTTCAGCGACCGTAAAAAGCATCCGTTGGAACCATTGGCTTTATAAATTCCCCTATTCCGGCAACTTAGCAGATGCCGGTAAATTTTGACAGAAAGAACCGTCCCGGAATCCCTTAATTTTATACTTTTGCACGACTAAAAATGAATCAGGGATGTTTTTGGAGAGTACTAATCGGGCCGGTTGGATAGAGGTGGTTTGCGGTTCTATGTTTTCCGGTAAGACGGAAGAGTTGATCCGGCGGTTGAAGCGGGCACAGTTTGCCCGGCAAAAGGTGGAAATATTTAAACCGAAAATCGATGTGCGTTATTCGGATGAAGATGTGGTATCGCATGACGCGAATACGATTCGTTGTACGCCGGTGGAAAATTCGGGTAATATTTTGTTATTGACCGGAGATGTCGATGTCGTCGGAATCGATGAAGCCCAATTTTTTGATTCTAATATAGTGTCGGTATGTAAAACATTGGCAGATAACGGTATCCGCGTAATAGTCGCTGGGCTGGATATGGATTATACCGGTAAACCTTTCGGGCCGATGCCTGATTTGATGGCTGTGGCCGAATATGTGACGAAAGTACATGCGATCTGTGTCCGTTGCGGGAATTTGGCCCATCATTCCCATCGTCTGTCGGATAATGATAAATTGGTGATGCTGGGAGAAAAGCACGATTATGAACCGATATGCCGGCATTGTTTTAACGAATTAATGAAAAAAGAGCACCAATAACCGGTTGGGCTGCCGAAAATGGGGGACAGAAAAAATGTTTTCTATAAAATAATCCCTTGTTTTAATTATATTTATAAATATCCTTTATTTTTGTTTTCGGAAACAAACAGAAAGAAAGTGGATGGCGCTAAATGAACAGGAAATATTAAGAGGGGTAAATCAAAAGGATTTAAAAGCGTGGGAAACGCTGTATGCCTCTTATTATGCAGCCCTTTGTTCATATGCCGATGGTATTGTAAAAGATTCCGATACGGCTCAGGATATCGTTCAGGATACTTTGATCAGGATCTGGAATTCCGACCGGACCTTTCCGGATATCAAAGAATTGACCTGGTATTTATATCGCTCGACCTACAACAATGCCCTGTTCCATCTTCGTACCCAGGCTTCCCGTCAGAATATTTTACGTAAGATGGTAGCGGAGGAGGTTGAATTACCCGACGAACAATTCGCTTTAACCGTACGGGAAGAATTGATCCGCCAACTCTATGTCTATATAGAAGATCTGCCCGAAGAAAGAAAAAAAATACTTTTGATGAGTATTCAGGGACATTCGGGAAATGAGATTGCCGATCTGCTCGGAATCAGTATTAATACGGTAAAAACCCAAAAGAACCGGGGATTCAAGTATTTGCGTGAAAAGTTAAAAGATTCGGTTTTGTTATTTCTGTTGTAATTGTCTGTTCAGATAGCTGTTTTATATTGAGTTTATAAAATCTGTCGGTGCTATATTTAAGAATAATAAACATCTGTTTTTTTTATGTGAGAATTGAAAAGTTCCTATCTTTGATTCACTGGTCGAGGACTGCGTTTTTTGGGGAAAATTCCCCATTTTTTTGCCGGTTCAGGCCCCATCCATAATTCCAATAGTCCTCCTTTACTAAAGTCGGCATGGGAAAAACGGAAGTCGTGTAACGGTTTTCCGTTGAGACGTGCTTGTCGGATGTAACAGTTGCCGGCCGAATTATGATAGGTTTGAATGACGAATTTTCCTTTTTCATAATAACGATCGTCGAGTGTGATTTCGATCCGGTCGAAAATCGGAGAAGTGATTTCATAAGAGGGATTCTGATCCACATTTCCTGTCAGGCTAAATAGCCCGATAGCCATCAGTGCGCTGATACCTCCCATCTGTCCCTGATCTTCGTCATGCCCGCCGTATCCTCTGTCGGGAGTGACTGCTCCGTAAGCTTGTGCTCTGACTCTTCTGACCCAGTATTGTGTCAGCCAAGGCTTACCGGCCCAGCTGAATACGTGGGCGTTGGACACTCCGGGTTGGTTGGCATAGCTGATGTAGCCTCCCGAATAACCGTATACAAAGTCATCGTCGGCAGCTTGTTCGAAAGCATAATTCAATTTATCGCATAATACGTCTTTTCCTCCCATTAGTTCGATCAGATCCGGGATGCCGTGTGATACCGACCAGGTGGCTTGCCAGGCGTTGGCTTCGACCCAGCCGTCACCGCTCAACGGATTCCGGTGCTTCCAGTTACCTTGACGGTCTTTGGGGAAGATCAGTTTTTTTTCAGGGTCGAAAAGTTGTTTCCAGCCTTGGGAGCGTTTCAGAAAATAAGTGGCTTCTTCTGGGTAGCCCAGCTGCTGTGCCATTTGCGAGAGAGCCCAATCCTGAAAATTTGCTTCGATAGTGATACCTGCATTGTCGGCATAATAACCGTTTTCGAGATAGAAATCATCGATTCCGAGCATTCCTCCCGGCATATGGTTACGTTTCATCACAGTGAAAGCGTGCCGGGCTTCGGTCTTCTTCAAAAGTCCTTTCATGTAAGCCGATACGATCAGGTTGGTTGCCGGACACCCCGTCATAATCCGGGAATAACCTCCTCCGCATGGCCCCCGGGGTAATAATCCGCCATTATCGGCATATTGTATCAGACAGGCGGCGAAATCATCCAATACCGAAGGCCAGGCAAGTCCCCAAAGTATATTCAGGTTCCATTGGGTCAGCCAGAAAGCATCCGAGTTGTACATATGAAATTTTGATTCTCCCGTTGTGTTTTTAGGGAGGGTACGGATAATAAATTCCTGGCCTGTACGATCCGGATAATCTCCTGAAACATCGTCTAATTTATGGCGTCCCAACAGGACATGCCACAGATCGGTATAGAATTTTATACGCTGATGGGCATCGCCTCCCTGAACCTGGATCCTGGATAAGGTTTCTTCCCATTCACGGCGGGCATCCCGGCGTATGGCATCGAAATCCCAATGGGCACATTCATGTGCTAAATTGTGACGGGCATTTTCGATATTGGTATATGAGATTGCGATCTTTACTTGAAGTTCTTCTCCTTTCTTGAGCCGATGGAGGGCTTGAATCCCTGCTGTAGGTGCGTCATAATAGGTCATCCCGGCATTTCGTGGTGTGGCTTGGGAATTGACCTTTAATCCGGTGACAGCTTTGGTCGTCAGAGAATCGTCCCAACTGTCGAGCCGGTCGAAAGGTTTATCGAAATGCATGACAAAGTAGATCTTCACTTCTTCAGGACCACCCCATAATCTTCCGACTGTACTGACAGAACCTTCCAGTTCTGCCGGGCCCGTCTGCCGGACTTCGGCATCGGTCATCGTCGAAGTACCTGTAAATCCGCCCAGATTGAGGAGTGTATTCGAAAGGCAGTCTTCGGTATATTTCATCCGGTAGAAACCGACCCGGTCGGTACAGGTTTGTTCTACCCAAAGTTTGTAATCGTTCAGGAATACACGGTGGTAACCCGGTTGTACAAGTTCTTCGTTATGAGAGAATCGGGATTTCCAACCTTGTTCGCCCTTGGTGGGATCGATATCACCGGTGGCAGGCATGAGAGTGATACCGGAAAGCATCCAGCAATGCACCTGAGGGAATCCTAAGATTTCTGTCGAATTGTAATTATAACCTCCTCCGTATTGATTTTTATTCCGGGTCATCGGTGCCGCACTTAACATGCCGAAAGGCCTGCTGCCGGTTACAAAAAAGAAATAGCGTCCACGGGCCGATTCGATATAGGGATCGACATAAGAAACATAATCCGGGTAATCCTGAGGAGAGGGGAAGACTTCTATTTCCGAAAGTCCCAGGGTAGGTCCGTCACCGTCGGTGACTTCGAATCTCAGGCGTTTGGTGGTTTTGGGGGCGAATTCGACGACTTTAGCTGTCCCGTCGTTGGGAATAGTGTTGACAGGCAGTCGGCTACCGTCATCGAAATGAATGGTAATACCTGCTGTATGAATTTGTTGTGAAGGTCTGTCATACAAATGGATGCGATCGATACTCCGTGGGGTATCCCATTCGAGTTCTAGCCAGGGATAGTCGATCGAGCCGTAAAATGAAACGCTGCTGTTGGAAGCCCATTCTCCCTGATCCTGAATGCAGATAATACCGTCTGTAACGTGCTGGCATTCATAACCGGGTACCGAAGAAGATGCTTTTACTTTTGCTGCAGGAGCGATATTGTCGGGGCCGGCGGATACATATAGCGGAATAAGGGCGACGAGAAATAATCCGATTATTCTTTTCATATTTTGTTATTTTCAGCCGATAGTTTAAATTATATATGTATATACATATTATGATATGTGCAAACATACTGTTTTTTTTTGAAAAAATGAATTCTTTTTGTATATTTCACAAATTAACGTGTCTCTTTTCTGAATTTTATTAGACAATTATATACATATTTACACTAATAAACGTAGGTTCGTTACTTATTCGTCTCCGGTGTTCGTGTTTGGAGACCCGGTCGCTTCTGTCGGTCGTCTGGCTTTTTCTTTCACTGACCGGCGGAACTCCTCACTCCGTTCGTCGGTGAAGGAACTCCTTACCGGACCGTTCCAGACGAACCGGTCTGACGGGATAAAACCCGGAATCGGAATAGAAAGAAAAAAATTAAACCTACGTTTGTAAGTGTAAATATGTATATAACTGTCAAAATTTAATGGTGCAGGGGGGATTATATTGGACTGCTATTACTATATTTGCGTGCATTAAAAATAGTGAAGACTTACCTATGAAATCAGGATTGATATATGAATAAGGTTGGGCGGATTCAGAAAGTTATCGTTTTGTCGGGTATGGTGATGGTTGGGGTGGTTGCGTCCGTTTTCGGGCAGACGGAGGATAGTTTGGCTAATAGGCTGCCCCGTCGGTTCGTTCATGGCCTGGGAGTAGAAGCAAGACCCGAATATGTTTTTCCTACTCATCCTTTTTTGAGGGGAGAAAATCCGGAGCGGAAACTGATTCGCGGAGCTTTTTCTACTCATTTTAAATATGCGCTTCATTATCAGCCCGGAAGTATTTACGATCGGATTTATGGGAATGTTTATCAGGGAATCGGATTGGGCTGTTATTCGTTTGGAGAATCCCGGCAAATCGGTAATCCTGTTGCCTTTTATCTGTTTCAGGGAGCACGTATCGCCCGGATTTGTCCATGGCTGTCGTTTAATTACGAATGGAATTTCGGATTGTCTGGCGGCTGGAAACCCTATGATGAACAGTATAATTCTTACAATAAGATGGTGGGATCGAAGATCAATGCTTATCTCAATGCTAATTTTTATCTGCGTTGGGCACTTTCTCCCCGTTTAAGTCTGACTTCGGGAGTCACTTTGACCCATTTTTCAAATGGAAATACAAATTTCCCCAATGCAGGGGTGAATACCCTTGGGGGAAAACTCGGTGTAGAATATAATTTTTACCGGAAAGAAGATCTGACCTCTTTACATGCAGCCGCTTCTTATCATATTCCTCCTTTTCAGCGGCATGTCAGTTATGATTTTGTATTTTTCGGTTCATGGCGGCGGAAAGGAATCTGGATGCAGGAAGGGCAATATCCGTTACCCGAGTCTTATCCGGTTTTTGGATTTAATTTTGCCCCTATGTATAACGTCGACTATAAACTTCGGCTAGGTGTTTCTTTGGATGGAGTATATGATGGAAGTGCAAATTTGTATCTTTCCGATGAGGTATATGGAGACATCGATAAGTCACAAATCAGGCGGCCTGCTCTTTATAATCAATTTGCCCTGGGTATGTCGGGGCGGGTAGAGTATGTCATGCCTTTTTTTACCGTAGGGATCGGTATGGGTACTAATTTTATCGGAAAAGGCGATCTGAGGGCTTTTTATCAAATGTTGACTTTGAAAATAGCCATGTCACGGGATACTTTTTTACATGTGGGTTATAACCTCCAGAAATTTCACGACCCCAATTTCCTGATGTTGGGAATCGGTTTCCGTTTCAACAGTAAATATGCCGCATTTTAAATTTTTACCCGGGACCATTGTTATCGCATAACTGAAAACTATCGTAAAAATTGCTGATAATAACGAAAGATTGAGAATATTAGTAAAATAAAAAGGAGTGCAATTATTTTACACTCCTTTTCTTATTTATCGTTTCAGATAGTTGCTATCTTACTTCACTTCTTCAAAGTCTACGTCGGTGACTTCCTGGTCTTTTCCGCCATTGTTCGGCTGACCGGCATTCGGGTTACCCTGAGGACCTTGCTGTGCACCGCCCTGCTGTTGTTGAGCCTGAGCGTTGTACATTTCCTGTGAAGCAGCCTGAAAGACACTGTTCAGTTTGTCGATGGCGCTGTTGATGCGGGCGACATCCTGAGCTTTATGAGCTTCTTTCAGTTCTTGCAGAGCAGATTCGATCGGCGCCTTCTTGTCGGCCGGCAATTTGTCTCCGAACTCTTTCAGTTGTTTTTCGGTCTGGAAGATCATAGAGTCTGCTTTATTGATCGTATCGACCTTTTCTTTTTCTTGCTGGTCGGAGGCTGCATTAGCAGCTGCTTCGTCTTTCATCCGTTTGATTTCGGCATCGGACAGACCGGAAGAAGCTTCGATCCGGATAGATTGCTCTTTACCGGTGGCTTTATCTTTGGCTGAAACATTCAGGATACCGTTGGCGTCGATATCGAAAGTGACTTCGATCTGAGGTACTCCACGCGGTGCTGGCGGAATGCTGTCCAAATGGAAGCGGCCGATCGTTTTATTGTCGCGGGCCATCGGACGTTCACCCTGTAAGATATGGATTTCTACAGAAGGCTGGTTGTCAGCTGCCGTAGAGAATACTTCCGATTTTTTAGTCGGGATGGTCGTGTTGGCTTCGATCAGTTTGGTCATTACACCGCCCAGTGTTTCGATTCCCAATGACAGCGGAGTAACGTCCAGCAACAAGACGTCTTTTACTTCTCCGGTCAGTACACCTCCCTGGATAGCTGCCCCTACCGCTACTACTTCGTCCGGGTTAACACCTTTCGAAGGAGCTTTTCCGAAGAATTCCTGTACTTTCTGCTGAACGGCAGGGATACGGGTTGAACCACCAACCAGAATCACTTCGTCGATATCGGAAGCTTTCATGTTGGCATCTTGCAGGGCTTTCCGACAGGGTTCGATCGTTGCCTGGATCAGACTGTCGCATAATTGTTCGAACTGAGCACGGGTCAGCGTACGTACCAGATGCTTTGGAATTCCGTTGACCGGGAATATGTACGGCAGATTGATTTCTGTAGAAGTTGAACTGGACAATTCGATTTTTGCCTTTTCAGCAGCTTCTTTCAACCGTTGGTGAGCCATCGGGTCTTTACGGATGTCTACCCCTTCGTCTTTCTGGAATTCGTCAGCCAGCCAGTTGATGATCTTATCGTCGAAATCATCCCCACCTAAATGGGTATCTCCATTAGTCGATTTTACTTCGAATACCCCGTCACCCAATTCCAGAATGGAGATATCGAATGTTCCACCCCCGAGGTCGAATACTGCGATTTTCTGATCCTGGGACTTTTTATCCAAACCATATGCCAAAGCGGCAGCTGTCGGTTCATTGATGATACGTTTTACAGTCAAACCTGCAATTTCTCCTGCTTCTTTCGTTGCCTGGCGCTGTGCATCGTTGAAATAAGCCGGAACGGTGATGACTGCTTCAGATACTTCCTGACCCAGATAATCTTCTGCCGTTTTCTTCATTTTCTGCAAAATCATGGCAGAAATTTCCTGTGGGGAATACTGACGATTGTCGATCACTACCCGGGGAGTATTGTTGTCACCTCTCACCACTTCATAAGCTACTCGTTTGATTTCGTTCTGTACCTGATCGAAACTTTCACCCATGAAACGTTTGATCGAGTATATCGTTTTTTTCGGATTGGTGATAGCCTGACGTTTGGCCGGATCACCTACTTTCCGTTCGCCGTTGTCTACAAAAGCTACAATTGAAGGGGTAGTACGCCGACCTTCACTGTTTGGTATTACTACCGGTTCGTTACCTTCCATTACAGCAACGCATGAGTTGGTAGTTCCTAAGTCAATTCCTATAATCTTTCCCATAATGTTAATGTATTTTATTTACTTACTTACTATTCGTTTTTACCTATTATTCGTTTTCGGTGTGTCTGAGGTTTTGATTCAAACACATTTATTTTTTATCAAATGGCATGCCAGTGCTTTTCTCCGGATTATTTTTGTAAAAATGGCGGTTTTTTTATAAAAATGGTGAAGGGGTATGGCAGGAAAAACTGTCAGAACGGCAGTTGCCGGTCCGGTAAATCTGTTAC
Source organism: Odoribacter sp. (assembly GCF_985060555.1). Classification (NCBI taxonomy): domain Bacteria; kingdom Pseudomonadati; phylum Bacteroidota; class Bacteroidia; order Bacteroidales; family Odoribacteraceae; genus Odoribacter; species Odoribacter sp. The sequence continues at coordinate 87,971 of NZ_CFKYFN010000109.1, forward strand.
ATAAACAAAAAAGTAGTATTTATACCCAACTTCGGCTATTAGAAATAACTTATTTTTGTAAGTTGTAAATAGTAATAAAGTGAAGACACTAGAAATGACTGATTATGTACTTGAATCCCGATGTTGTGGGACAAAGTTCGCAGATGAAAAATGGGAGTTGGATTGCCCGAATCGGGATGGCGCAGCTTTGATTTTTGCCAACTATGCAAAGAAACAACTGGAGGTGAAAGAAAATCTTCCGGGATTGTATAAATATTCCGATTGGTTACCTGTTTGTCGGACACTGGACGGTTCCGGAGCACCTGTCACATACAAAAGTGAAGGTCTGGCCGGCGAATTGGGATTGTCGGATTTGTATATCACTTTTAACGGGTATTGGCCTGAAAAGGGGGCTCTGATGAGGACAGGGGCTTTCAAGGAATGTGAGGCTTATGCGGTTTGTGCCCGGATCAATGACTTGAACGATAAAGTGATGGTGGTGGCTTCGGCCGGTAATACCGCTCGGGCTTTTGCACGGGTTTGTTCCGAAAATAATATTCCTTTGTTACTATGTATTCCGCAGGATTGTATCGATGCCATGTGGTCGGCTAAACCGTTGAATCCTTGTGTGAAATTGGTCGCTACCGAAAGAGGAAGCGATTATTTCGATGCTATTTACCTGTCGAATATTATTTGTGAATTAGATAAGTTTTATCCGGAAGGAGGAGCGAAAAACGTTGCCCGGCGCGATGGAATGGGGACGACAGTACTTTCTGCCGTTACCACGATCGGACGGATTCCGGATTATTATTTTCAGGCTGTCGGAAGCGGAACAGGGGCGATCGCTGCCTGGGAGGCAAACAAACGGTTTATCGTAGATGGTCGTTACGGAAATAACCTGATGAAATTGATGGTGTCACAAAATATTCCGTTTACTCCGATGTATGATGCCTGGAAGGCCGGATCGCGGGCTCTTTTGCCGGTTGACGATACGATTGCCCGTAAGCAGGCAGAAGAAATATGTGCTAAAGTACTTTCTAACCGTAAACCTCCTTATTCGTTGAAAGGAGGATTGTTCGACGCGCTTACTGAAACCGGCGGAGATATGTTTGCCATATCGAATGAAGAGGCGATGGAAGGTATGGTCTTGTTCGAACGCACTGAAGGGATCGATATCGAACCGGCCGCAGGAGTTGCAGTGGCTTCCCTGAAGCAAGCCATTCGTACCGGAGCTGTCGAAACCGATGCTGTGATTATGCTGAATATTACAGGCGGAGGTATCGCAAAATTTAAAAAAGAAAATAAAGTGGTTTATAAACAGCCCGATTGTGTCTTTGCACTCGATACAGATCCCGATACAATTAAAGAAACTGTGATGGAATTGTTTATTTGATCCTGCCGGAGGAGAAAACCGATTAAAGTTTTTTCCCTTAAACAGGATCGTGGTAGAATGGAATAGGTTTATAAAGTCCGTAAAGTGCCCTGGCACCTGTGGGGCTTCTTTTTAGTTACAGAGGTTCGGAGAGTTACTGTGGTTTTAGAGGTTAAGTCTAACTGCTGTAACTTTTCGAACCTCTGTAATGATTTAAATGTCGATCTTTTTTCTGGCCAACTTTGTAACCTCGTTATTGTACACTACAGGTATTGAATTTTGTTTTATCTTTGCTGCATAAATCATACATAGGTCATGAAACACAGGAATAATCTGAAACGATTTTTGTATTTGGATTTTTATTACTCGGTTTTGCGCCGGGATTGGCGGATTTCCACTTTTCTTTCCGATCTTGTTTTGAAAACAGTGGCTGTTGTCATTGTCTCGATCGATCGTTTTATTAAAGATGCTTCGATGATCTCAGCTTCTGCTTTAACATTTTATTCTACGCTTTCTTTTATTCCTGTCGTTGCCCTGATTTTAGCTATCGCCCGTGGATTCGGTGCTGCAAAGGCATTCGAAGATTGGCTCAAAGAGCAATCTTATACCAATCCCGATGTGATGCAATGGGTGATGAATATTGCGAATAAAGCCTTGGATAATACGCAGGGAGGTGTGATTGCAGGTTTTGGTATTGTTTTACTCCTCTGGTCGGTTATCCGGATGCTTTCCAGTACCGAACTGGCTATGAACCGGATTTGGGGGGTGAAGAAGGGACGGAGTCTGGTAAAAAAATTTACCGATTACATGTCGATTCTGTTTATCGCTCCGATCCTGGTCGTATTGATCAGTAGTATGAATGTTTTTATGATGGCTAATTTGCAGGAATATGCCATGGACGAAGGATTATTGAGTTATGCCAGTGCTGCTTTGAAAGCTATTCTGACTTTGATACCCTATATCTTGGTATGGTTTCTTTTCGTATTTCTTTATATGTTCATGCCCACTACACCTGTGAAATTCAAATATGCTTTGGTGGCCGGTATTGTTGCCGGTACTGTTTTTCAAATTGTACAATGGTTCTATTTGCGTTTCCAGATCGGTGTGAGCTCGTATAATGCGATTTATGGTGGATTGGCCGCTTTGCCTCTTTTATTGGTGTGGTTACAGTTGAGTTGGAGTATCGTTTTGTGGGGAACGGAGCTGTGTTATATTATGCGCAACCGCCATTTCTTGTACCGGAATGCAATGAATGCGGATAATAAATGGGTGGATAACGTTGAAGTGACGTTGCGGATGTTGCGATATATTTCCGATTTGTATATTCATGGACAAGGAAGTCCTACGCTGGCTATGGTTTGTAAAAGACTCCGAATGAGTTCCAGTAAAGTCAGAGTAATCCTACAGGAATTGGTAGATCATAAAATCCTGGTCGAAGTAAAAGAAGACGATGATGTTTCTTATTTCCCGGCAGTGGATTTTCATCGTCTTTCTGTGGCGGATATTATTAATCGCTTATCTCATTTGGATCAGAATAAAGGTGAAGAATGGAAAGTCAGATTGGTTGGGGCAGTCAGACAGGAATTCGGTCAGGATACCTTTGCTTGAGCCTGATTTGCTCTCCTGAGCGAATGCTATTTTTTTCGGTCTGTTTGGTACTTATATTTTTTTTGAGTAATTTGGCTCAAAATTTAGAAATATGAGAAGAAAGATAGAGTTAGAGTACATTTTTTCGTCTTCTGTAAAAGTCTTGTTTTCTCGTTTAAGTACCCCTGCCGGTTTATCGGAATGGTTTGCAGATGACGTATTCCAAAAAGGTAATCAGTTTATTTTTATATGGAATGGTAGTGAGCAGCCGGCTACGCTCGTAGAATTGAAAAGTAATGCCGTGGTGAGGTTTCGGTGGGATGATGCAGAAGAGGAAGATGAATATTTTGAATTTAATATACATGTGGAGCCCTTGACCGGAGATGTAGCGCTGATTATTACCGATTTTGCCGATGAAGACGAAGTCAACGATACGATAGAGTTATGGAATAAACAAATGGATATCCTGCACCGGAACCTGGGGGCCTGATCTATACGGTTTTTGATGACCGGAGAGAGAGTATTGTAAACAAAAAAACGTACCTTTGTACCTGTTTTGAAGATTTTGATAATGTACAGGTTACTTATTGGCAAATGAAGAAACTACATATATTTATGCTCAAAAGCTTTATCGGGCCTTTTGTAGCTACTTTTTTCATCAGTATGTTCGTCTTGATTATGCAGTTTCTTTGGCGTATGATAGACGAAATCGTAGGAAAAGGATTAGAGTTTACGGTAATTGCCGAGTTATTGATTTATGTGGCGACCACTTTGGTACCCATGGCATTGCCGTTGGCAGTATTGCTTTCATCGATCATGACCTTCGGAAGTTTGGGAGAAAATTATGAGTTGATCGCCTTAAAATCAGCAGGTATTTCTCTCTACCGGATTATGAAACCTTTGATTATCCTGATTATATGCCTCACAGTATTCGCTTTTGTCTTTTCGAACAATATCCTTCCGGTGGCGAACCTTAAATTTTATAGCCTGCTTTACGATATCCGGAAACAAAAACCGGAGATGTCGTTTAAAGAAGGGATCTTTACGAACGATTTGGAAGGATATAGTATTAAAATCGATAAGATCAATAAAGAAACCGGCATGATGTATAACATGCTGATATACGAACATAAGGACGGTTCCGGGAATTATGATGTTACCAAAGCCGATTCCGGGATGATGATCAGTGATGCAAAAAGTAATCTGATGGAACTGGTCTTGTATAATGGCCATTCTTATACAGATGAGGGAATGAAGAATCCCGGTTCCCGTAAAACATTTCCTTTCAGAAGATTAAAGTTCGATAAGGAAACCGTATTGATCGAATTGCCGGGAACTGACCTGAAACGAAGCGACGAAGACGGATTTCGTTCTTATTCGATGATGCTGAATCTCAAACAATTGAGTCATTCGATCGATTCGGCACGAGCTGCATTGAAAGTGAGAAAAGCAGGAGATACGAAGAAATTATTGGCGAATAATTATCAAAGAAGCAAAAGTCCCAGTCCGCAACGGGATAGTATACTGGCCGATCAAAGCCGGGGAAAGTTCAGTGATCCCGACAGCCTTTTTACTGCTTTTGATATTGAAGAACAACGTCGGGCGGTCGATAATGCCCTGCAATATGCCAGAGAGGTAAAACAACGGAACCAGGACGATCTTCATTATTATGTGGCTCAGCAAGAGAATGTAATAAAGAGTCAATTGGAATGGCATCGTAAATTCACCTTATCTTTTGCCTGCTTTATTTTTTTCTTTATCGGTGCTCCCCTGGGGGCTATTATCCGGAAAGGGGGATTAGGAATGCCGGTGGTGGTTTCCGTGCTTTTGTTTATCATCTATTATATTATTTCGATGATGGGAGAAAGGTCGGCCAGGGAGGCTGTTATCTCTCCGGCTGCCGGGATGTGGATTTCTGCCTTTATTCTGTTGCCTTTGGGAATTATACTGACTTATAAATCCGTGACCGATTCCGAGATGATGAATACAGAAGCTTACACAAGAGTCTTTAAGAAATTGATTGCCTTTATAAAAAAGAAGAAAAATGCCAAGTCATAAGTTGCGTATCGTCTATATGGGTACTCCCGATTTTGCTGTCCTGCCCTTGAAAAGAATTATAGAGGCTGGATTCCAGGTTGTAGGAGTCGTTACTAATCCTGATAAACCGGCCGGTAGAGGACAACAGCTTCAGGAATCCGCAGTTAAAAAATACGCCCGGGAAATCGGCCTGAAGATTCTGCAACCCGAGAAATTCAGGGATCCCGATTTTTTACAGGCGCTGGCAGAGCTAAAAGCCGATTTGCAATTAGTTGTGGCATTTAAGATGTTGCCCGAAGTGGTTTGGAATATGCCTCCCTTAGGGACGGTGAATCTGCATGCTTCTCTGCTGCCGGATTACCGGGGAGCGGCACCGATAAACCGGGCCGTAATGAATGGGGAAACCTGCTCCGGGGTGACGACTTTCCTTTTAAAGCAGGAGATAGATACCGGCAATATTATTTTTCAGGAAAAGGTGGAAATCGGCGAGGAGATGACCGCCGGAGAATTGCATGACGAACTGATGGAGAAAGGGGCGGACTTGTTGCTGAAAACCGTGCAGGCGATGGAGGCAGGGGACTATCCGTTGACCGACCAGTGTGGATTGCTGCGGGGGCGCGAAGCGGTACTCGCTCCGAAGATATTCAAAGAAGACATGAAAATCCGTTGGAACGGGAAACTGGAAACCATCTGTAACCATATCCGGGGCTTGTCGCCTTTTCCCGGGGCATGGACGGAATTACAGGCTGTCGGGAAGGATGGCGGAGTGTTGACACTTAAAATATTTAAAGCCGCCAGGATACGGCAGGGCCATAATCTGCTCGCGGGGGAAGTCCGTACCGATGGAAAAACCTTTTTTGATGTATATGTGGAGGGAGGTATCGTTCGTGTGCTGGAGTTGCAGTTGTCAGGAAAAAAAAGAATGCGGACGGAGGACTTTCTGAGGGGATTCCGGTTGGAAGACTATCGGTTAGTGTGGTAAAGCGAACGATAGTGCCGGAAATATGGATGCAAGTCGGATATTGGAAGCGGTAAACGAGAAGAAGGAGGAACTTTGGCAGGAAGTTTTCGGCTGCTATTACGCGGCTTTATGCTCTTATGCCGGGCGTTTGGTGCAGGACCCGGTCATTGCCGAAGATTTGGTGCAGGACATTTTGTTGTATGTTTGGAACGGAGAACGAAAATTTCTTCAGATAGACGAGCTGACCAATTACCTTTACCGGGCTGTTTATAATCGGTCGATGATGTGGTTACGCCGCGAAAAGTGTAAATCCAGGCATCTGAACCGGTTGATGCTGGAAAACGATCCGGAATCCGATGAAATGTTTATGGCGACTGTCCGTGAAGAGTTGCTCCGGCAATTGTATCTTTATATTGATGAATTGCCGTCCGAACAGCGTAAGGTCATCCGGCTGAGCATAGATGGATTGTCCGTCAATGAAATTGCCGAAAAGTTGGGCATATCCGTCAACACGGTAAAAACCCATAAAAAGCGTAGCTTTAAACAATTGCGCGGGAAAATGAGAGGGGACGCCAGCGTGTTCTGGTTGGCGTTTTTCTTGTCTTGAAAACTTAAATAATATCCCTCCTTATAAAATACCTTCTTTTTCAAAAAAAATCAGTTTTCTTGTCACCCTTTTTCATTTGTTATGCACAATAGGTATAAAAATGAAAAAATAATGGATAAAAGTGTTGAAAAAACGGTGACTTTATTTCGGAAATCCTATGCGGGAAGACTCACGGCAGATGAGCGGGCGGAGATGGCGTGTTTGTTAGAGGACGAGAGTATGCGGCGGTTGTATGAGGAGGTGGGGGATGATGAGTACCTGATAGGAGAATTCCGGCAGTATGTCGGTTGGGAACCTGTACGGGGCTACCGGAAGTTCCGGAAGAATATGCGGCGGCAGAGCATCCGAAGAAACCTCATTCGTTTGTCAGTGGCGGCCAGTCTGCTCATGGCCTTAGGTGTAGTATGGTTGTTAGTGAAACAGGACAGACCGGAAGTCAGCGTGAAAATGGCGGAAACCGTGGTGGAGCCGGGTACCTGCCGGGCCTTTTTGCAATTAAGCAGCGGCGAGCGGATTGTTTTGGAAAAATCGGGACAACGGGATTTGCAGGAAACGGCCGGGAGTATCCGGATAGATTCGGGTAAAGTGGTTTATTCCGCCCCGGTGGCGTCGCAGCCGGAAAACGTGGTTTACAATACCTTATCCATACCCAATGGCGGGGAATACCGTTTGCTGCTTGCCGACGGTAGCGCCGTGCATCTGAATGCCGGGTCGGAACTTTGCTACCCGGTGGCTTTTGCGGCGGCGGAAAGAAAAGTATATCTGAAAGGCGAGGCCTGGTTTGAAGTGGCAAAAGATGCGGAGCGTCCGTTTTATGTGGAAACGGACGAGGTGAGCATCCGGGTGTATGGCACTGCTTTTAATGTGAATACCCATGGCCTCCGGGCAACGGAAACGGTATTGGTGGAGGGAGAAATCGGTATTTCCGGAAAGGGAAGTACCGGAGAGTGGCGGATGCGTCCGGGGCAGCTGGCCGCTTGCGACCATCATAGCGGGGAAATCACTTTCCGGGAAGTGGATATCCGGAAGTACACCGCCTGGAAAAACGGGGAATTTTGCTTTAACGACGACACCTTGGAGGAGATTCTCGAAGAGTTGGGACGCTGGTATGATGTAAAAGTAATTTTTCAGTCGGCCGGGAAGAAAGACATCCGGTTTTCGGGCCATCTGAAACGGTATGAAAATATCCGGAAAATTCTCGGAGCCATTTCGGAATCCACAGGGATTGTTTTCCAGGTCGGCGACCGTATGATTGTGGTGGAATAAAATAAGAGAAGTGTCCCCACACTTCCCTTATCAAGATAGGTTTGCTACGGGACGGCTGTCATCCGTTCGGTAGCCATGTTTAATCTCAGTTACAAATTTATGAAAAAGAAATCAGAATGCCTCGGTATTTATCATTACCGCTGGCAAAAAATCGGAAAAATGATGAAATTGTGTATTATTCTGGTTTGTCTGTTCTCTTTCAGCTTGTCCGCTACTACTTTGGCGCAACGGGAACGGGTGAACATGAAATTACAGGACGTATCGTTGCGGCAGGTGCTGGAACAAATCCGTGAGCAGACCAACTTGCAGTTTATGATGAGCAAGGAACAAGGGGAACGTGTGGGACGGGTGTCCGTGAACGCCGAGAACGCGACCGTGGCGGAAGTGTTGGATAAAGTATTCGCTTCCACCGGTCTGACGTGGGTTATTAATGAAGACATCATTGTGGTGAAAGAACGCCCGCAATCGTCGGTACTGAGTCCGGCCCCGGACTGTGTCAAAGGTGTTGTGAAGGATGAAAAAGGCAATCCTCTGCCGGGAGTCACAGTTAGGGTGAAAGGTACCATATTAGGAACTTCGACGGATGCCGACGGTAGATTTTCCTTGTTGCTCATAGATGAAAAAGAGATGGCATTTGTCTTTTCCTTTGTCGGTATGCAATCGCAAGAAGTGGCCTACACCGGTCAAAAGGAACTGAATATTGTCATGCAGGCTGAGGTAAGCGAGATTGACGAGGTTGTTGTTACCGGTTATCTGAATATCGACCGACGCCATTTGACGAGTTCGGTTACCTCTGTCAGAATGGATGACATACAAAAACCTGGTATTACTAACCTAAATCAGATGTTGGAAGGTAAAATTCCTGATATGGTTGTCACCTCTAACAGTGGGGAAATCAATGCCACTCCCCGTTTGCGTATACGCGGTACTTCTACTATTATCGGAAATCGTGAGCCGTTATGGGTGGTGGACGGTATCATCGTGAATGATCCCGTAAACTTGTCTCCTGACGTATTAAATGACCCTGATTATGTGAACCGTATCGGTAATGCCATTTCCGGTTTGAACCCGCAGGATATTGAACGTTTGGATGTGTTAAAGGACGCTGCAGCGACCGCTCTTTATGGCACACGTGCTGCCAATGGGGTTATCGTGGTGACGACTAAAAGAGGGCATGTGGGTAAGCCGGTGATTTCTTGCTCCGTTACGGGCACTTTTCGTCGTCATCCTCGCTATACAGACGATAAAATCAACTTGATGAACTCCAAAGAACGTATACAGTTTTCACAACAATTGGTAGCCAATCACTACATTTACCCCAACAATATGCCCTTGACCGGCTATGAATATGTGTTGAGCCGGTATTACAGCGGAGCTTTGACCAAGGAACAGTTTCAGACAGAAGTAGATCGCCTGCAGACCATGAATACCGATTGGTTTGACTTGCTGACAAAAGACTCGTTTTCCAAAGATTATGCCATTAATGTTTCTGGAGGTTCGGATAATATCCGTTACTACGCTTCGTTGGGTTATACAAGCGAGGACGATGTTATCAGACGTACAACTAATCGACGCTATACAGCTGCGGCTAAATTGGATATGACTCTCTCTTCCCGATGGAGGCTTTCATTCAATTTAAACGGTTATTTGAACGAGCGTAAATACACTCAGGATGAAGTGAATCCTATAGATTATGCTTATAATACCAGTAGGGCTATTCCCGCTTTTAGCGAAGATGGTTCTTACCATTTTTATGGTGTCTATAATAGGTACGGTAGTTATTTAAATTTCAATATATTGAATGAATTGGTCAATAGTTATAAAAAACAGAGTACCAGTAACTTTACGGCTACTGTGAATTTGAATTACGAGGTGACAGAATGGTTAAAGTTGAGCGCCACTGTATCAGGTTCTGTCAATTCTGCCAATTTGAACGGTCATTGGGGCGAAAAGACCCATTATATTGCCGATTTACGTGGTTCGGATTACGGAGAAAAAGCACCTGAAAGTAGCTTGTGCCCCTATGGTGGCGAGTTGGCGACCAATAATTATAATACGAAGAGCTATACCGCCCGTCTACAGGCGGATTTTCACAAGTATTTGGACGAAAACGAGAATCATTTTTTGAACGTTTCTATCGGAGCAGAGGCAAATTCCTCCCGCTACAATGCTTACTCCCATACACAGCGCGGTTACTACGATGATCGAGGAAAGAGTTTTGTCACGGATCTCTCTCCGTCTTCTTTTCCTACGTATTATTCCAGTTGGGTGCAAAGCAATGTTCCGAGCATCACGGATAATCTTACAAACCTATTATCAGCTTATGCGACAGCTACTTATGGTTATAAGGACTACTTTACCTTAAACGCTAATACCCGTTACGACGGTTCTAACAAATTCGGTTCACGCAGTAACGAAAAATTGTTACCTGTGTGGTCGGTTTCCGGTTTGGTGGACTTGAAGACTGTTTCCGGTTTACAACTTTCGTGGTTGGAGTCATTTTCCGTGAAAGGTTCATACGGAGAGCAGGGTAACATGCTTGACGGACAAACGCCTGTGCTGGTGTTGAAGAAAGGTAGTTACAGCGACTATCGCGATGAGATGATTTCCACTGTGGCTTCCGGTGGCTTCGCTAATCCGAATTTAAAATGGGAAAAGACACGATCTTACAACTTAGGAGCGATGGCTTCAGTATTCAAAAACAGCTTGATGATAAATTTTGAATACTATTACAAAAAGACTTCTGATGCGTTTATGAGTAAAACTATCTCGGATGTTAACGGTTTCAATACCTATGTCGTAAATTCCGGGACGCTTCGTAACAGAGGTTGGAATGTCGGTATAACCGCGACTCCGGTAAAAACGAAAGATTTCAACTGGATTCTTTCCGGTTCTCTCTCCAAGGTGACAAATACCATGAGTACTTTGCCAGGACAGGAAACGTATGAATTGAGTGATTTTCTGAACGGTACTGCTGTGGTAGAAGGTATGCCGATAGGAACTTTCTATTCTTACAAATATATGGGGTTAAGCCCTGTGGACGGAGGTCCGATGTTTGATGATTGGGAAGACCGCAAATCTGAGTTGGTAGATTTGGACAAATATAGTGTATATACAAAAGTATTGGTACCTTCTGGACAACGTGATCCGGATATGACGGGTAGCATCAATAACACCTTTAACTACAAACAATGGCGTTTGGGAATTTCATTGAATTACAGTATCGGTGGTAGTACTCGCCTGTTCCGTATGATGGAAGACTTTGTATACGGTTATTCCGCTGAAGCCAATATCAATCGGGATATGTTGAAAGCATGGAAAAAGCCTGGAGATGAACTGACTACGGATATTCCTGCCATCATGGGTTCCGCTTCAAATGGTTACAACTATTACAGTTATCATTGGAGTTCCGCTTCCACCTCGGATGTGGTGAAAATTGCGGATAACGCCTGGACGATGTATGATTACTCGGATTTACGAGTTGTGAGTGCTGACTATTTGAAGATTTCCAGTATTTCGCTGACCTATGAATTTCCTCGGCGAATATTGAGTCGTTGGAAGTTGGAAAGATTGGCGTTAACTTTGGGAGCTACTAATTTGTACACGTTTTGTAACAGTAAGTTACGCGGACAGACTCCGACTCAAGGAGGATTCTCGGATATACAACTTTCAGATACACCGACTTATACCATTGGTCTGAATCTGAATTTCTAACAGCGATACGCTAAATCTTACTAAAATAATTAGATTATGAAAGCTTTGAAATATATAGGATTAGGCGGTCTGCTCGTCCTTTTGACAATAGGCTGCTCCGACTTCCTGAAAGAATATTCGCAAGACACGTACTACGTTTCTTCCTATGAGGATTTGGATGAATTATTGGCAGGGGATGGTTATCTGCCCGTGAATGGTTGCGGTAGTAATATGGGGTATTTTATCCATTTTTTAGCCGATGAAATCGAGGAACAAAATAGTTATTACAGTGCCTGGGGCGGTGGTTTTGCTTCTGGTGCGGACAATTTCAGACGTAATCTGTTTGGATACTACACCTGGCAACAACGTGTGGGACAAAACGATTCCTATACCGGTTTTATCACTGAAAACGGGACCTGGACGGAACTCTACCGTTTGATTAATGTCATGAATAACGTCATTTCCAGTATTGAGGATGTTCCTCAAGTATCTGCCGATGAACGATTGGGAGCAAAACGTGTAAAGGGCGAAGCTCATTTTCTGCGTGCCGCCTATTATTTTTGGTTGGTGAATCTCTATGGTAAACCGTATGACGTTGCTACCGCGAAAGAAGATCTTGCCGTACCCCTCAAAACGACAGAGAGTGTGCTCGACATCAAATTCAGTCGTAATACGGTACAGGAAACCTATGGCCTGATTTTGTCCGATCTGAAAACCGCTGAAGCCTGTTTGGCGGAAACAGGAGAGGCCCGCAATATTTATCGGGCGGACTTGACAGCCGTGAATTTATTGCAGAGTCGTGTTCATCTGTATATGCAGAATTGGCAATTGGCCGCAGACTATGCGGATTCCGTATTGGTAAGACAAAACACATTGGTTGATTTGAACAGCCGCCAACCGTACGACGGATTTCTTTCAGAAGATTCCGAAGAGATGATTTTCTCCATGGGAGATAATGATATTCCCAACTTTTTCTATTATGAATATAAGTCTTACAGGGTTTCTCACGAATTATACGACGCTTACGAGGAGGATGATTTACGGAAGACGCAATGGTGGTGGAAAAGAAACACGTTCATCGGTAGCACAAAATTAGTACGGGGTCCCGGTATGACGGATGACGGAGATCCGGAAGAAAGTGACTATTACAATAGATATTACAATGTGGCTTGGGGAGGAAAAAAAGCGCCTGTTTCTGACAAGTTCTGTTTCCGTACGGCCGAGGCTTATTTGAACAAAGCCGAAGCTTCCGCATACTTAGGACAGGAGGATGAAGCTCGCAAATGGCTGAATGCTTTACGTGCCAAAAGGTATGTTTCGGGGAGTAGCTATGAAGTAATCGGTTCTGGCGAAGAATTAGTAAAGGACATCCGCGAAGAGCGCCGTAAAGAGTTCGCATTGGAAGGATTTCGTTGGTTTGACCTCCGTCGCTATGGGGTATGTGAGTTTTATCCGGAATCGAAAGAATTGACTCATAAATACACTTATTATGCAGACAAAACGACTATGGAAGAAGCCCATTTATTTGTGTTGAAAGCAAACGATCCGGCCTACACTCTGCCGATCCCACAAGAGGTATTGGATTTTAACACGGGTATGCCGAACAACGAACGCCCTGTAAGAGAATTTTCAGTAATAACCCCAAATGACAATTGATTATGAAGACACGATACAACATCCTCTATATAAGTGTGTTGTTTCTAACAGGAATGACGGCTTGCGCCAAGGAAGACACTTTGACACCCGAGGTGGATACCAATATAGATTGCTTTGCCCCTGCCGCGGATGCGATGGATGAGGAATCTGTGCTACGGCGCACTTTTTTCGAACAGGAAAACTGTTATTTGCTCTTTAGTGATACGCTTCGAAGAGAAGAGTTGGGAAAGGATTCCAATGGTGATATGCAATATTTTATTGAACTGTTGGATGTCAACTATTCCGTGGGCGCTAGTACGAACTCGTCCCTTACCTATTCTTACAAACTGTTGCAGAGCATGGAAGAGAAGAAGCAAGCGACCTCCTTTTTGCAAGAGTATGTATTGCCTCACTTGTCCGCGTCCATAAGACCATTCTCCTGGTTTTTGTCAACGGATATCCAATATCCGGACGCTATGATGGGAGGATCGATGACCTCTACTCTCACGGTTTCCGGTGAACGTGCCGTCGCGTTGGCCGTCGGGGACATCCTGACCTTATCCGAGGAGGGAAAAAATGCGTTGGCCGAGTCGTTCTTTATCTCTTATTTAGGGGGCTCCTTTATGGATAATGAAGCGGCTTTGGAAGAGTTCTATACTGCATGCGGCAATCTGCATGAAGGAAAGTTTAGTATCGCCGATAACCCTCAAAAAGATATGACTCTTAATCTACATCATTGCAAAGAAGCGGGCTTCCTTGTTGCCGGAGTGCTTAAAATTGGTAGTTATGTGATTCAACAGTTAGGAAAGTATCCTGATAAGACGGATGACATCAACGCCTATGTCGAACTGATTTTCAGTTCTACGATGGAACAGATAAAGGTGGACTATGCGGAATATCCGAAAATTATTGAGCGCGCGCAATTATTGAGCGATCTGGTAATAGAATTAGGTTACATTTATTAATGAAGGAGGAAAAAATGAAATGGATAAATAAATTATTGTTAAGTATCGTATGGGTAGGATTGGTTGCCTCCTGTAGCGATGACGATTCACACGAACTGCCGGTTATTAGCCCAGTATCGACCGGGACATTCACGGACACAAGAGATGACAACACCTATAATTATGTGCGTATAGGCAATTTGGAATGGATGACGGAAAACTGCCGTTATCGTACGTCCGATTGCAAGTATTATGTGGATTACGGGAACACGGGACAAACTAATCCCTCGGATGTCTATTCCGATAGGTATGGTTTCCTTTATACCCTTCTCGATGCCCCAAACGCTGTACCTGAAGGTTGGCGCATTCCTACCGATGAAGATTTCAAGCAGTTGGAGCGAGCATTGGGTATGTCTGCGGCAAACGCAGATGAATTGGATTGGCGAGGCGGCGGGACAGGTACATTGATGCGGCAAGCGGAAGAAGGGACCCGATTGAATTTTCAATTGGCCGGTTATTATACTCCATATATGATTATGCAGACACCGGGATACCGTTTTATGGGAGCGTATGGATTCTATTGGACGAGCACCAAAGATGAATCAAAAAACGGAGAATATTATTTCTATCGTAAGCTTTATTACGAATCCGATCAGGTGTATCGGCAGAGTATAGAAAACAACGCGCAATATTTGAGTTTGCGTTTGGTACGTAATGCCCAATGACATAGAGTGAGATTAAAATTTGAATGCCATGAGAATAAAAATTTTTATTTTAGCGTTGTTTATAAGCCTTAATCTTTGGGCGCAGAAGGAGGGATTTGTCATCCGGGGTTACATTCCGGGCATGCCGGATGGCGTGAAAGTTACTTTGATGGAGAAAGAAGGGAAACGCTCTACAAAAGCGGAAACTATCGTAAAAGATGAGCGTTTTGAGTTGAAGGGGAGAGTGGAAAGCCCACAAGCGTTCATGTTAATTACCAATAACATGGAGATACAAACTAAAAATCCGGGGATGAAAATCAAGTGGACCTACACGGATTTATTTGTGGAAAACACGGAAATAAGTATCACGTCTGGGGCATACTCGGAATTGGATTCCAAATCCAAACTCCAGGTAAAAGGGGGACAAGCGCATCAAGACTATGAAGAATTTATGAATATGAAGGGGAGTAATCGGGAATGGGATTTTATCCATTCCCACCCTCGATCAGTAGTGTCTGTGATGTTAGCCAATGGTTTATTGGAACGCGGATATAATTTGACCAAAGAACAAGTGGAAACTTTGGAAAACAACATCATCGGATGTCCTTGTGACACGGCACGCTACAACGAATTCAAAAAACGTGTGGCATTAGCTAAGCAAACTACAGTGGGTGCGGCGCTCCTCGACTTGGATTTGACAGATATAGACAACAGACAGGTTCAGTTGGTGGATGTGGTTCCAAAGGGTAAGTATGTGCTGATAGATTTTTGGGCAAGTTGGTGCGGGATGTGTATTCACAGTATGCCGGAAGTGAAAAAATTGGCGGAAGAGTACTCTGGTCAATTAGAGGTGATAGCTGTTTCGTGTGATAAAAAGCAGGAGGCTTGGCGTAAGGCCATGGAACGTATCAAGTTCCCGTTCCCACATTATGTGATGACTGAAAAAGGATTCAATGATTTCTATTATAATAAATACCAAGTAAGAAACGGAGTGCCTTACTATATGTTAGTGGCACCCGACGGAACGGTATTGTGTGCTCCGCATAGTGTGAGTCAGGTACGGCAGATATTGGCCGAGGTATTAAAATAGTAGTTTGAAGCATAAAGTATGAAACGGGCGATTATTGTGGGAGCTACTTCAGGTATTGGGCAAGAAATAGCAAAGGTACTGCTTGCGCAAGGATGGAAAATAGGGATAGCCGGCAGAAGAAAAGAACTTCTGACAGCATTTCAAGAACGGAATCCGGAACAAATAGCAACGCAAGCGTTGGACGTAACCCAAAAGGATGCTGTATTGAAATTGAATGGGCTGATTGAACAATTGGGTGGAATGGATTTGTTTTTATTGTGTTCAGGTATCGGCAAACAAAACCGGGACTTGCAACCGGAAATAGAAATCGATACGGCACGCACTAATGTCGGCGGATTTATCCGTATGACAAATGCCGCATATACTTATTTCCGTCAACAAGGTGGCGGACATTTGGCTGTAATCAGTTCTATTGCCGGAACAAAGGGATTGGGTGTTGCCCCGGCCTACTCGGCAACAAAACGATTCCAGAATATCTATATCGATTCGCTTGAGCAATTGGCATATATGCAGAAACTGAAAATCCGTTTTACAGATATTAAACCCGGGTTTGTGGATACGGCCTTGTTGGACAGCAGTGAAAAGACCTATCCTCTACTGATGAAACCGGAAAAGGTGGCTAAAATTGCGGTAAATGCATTGAATAAAAAACGCAGGTCTGTCATTATCGATTGGCGTTATGCCATTCTTACGATAATGTGGCGTGGGATACCGAGTTGCCTGTGGAAACGCCTTCCTGTTAAAAATTAAAATATATATAGAGAGAATATGAAAAATAGCATGAAGAAAAATGGTATGGTAGCTCTTTTGCTTATGGGGAGCATATCCATGTATGGACAAACGACAAGTAAAATGACATTAAGCGGGCGGGTGAAAGGTTTTACCGATACCCCCACTCTTATCTGTGATCTTTCCATGGAACATGTGAAACCGGACACCCTGCTTATTCGTCCGGATGGAACATTCTCACAGGAAATCGTAATCCCTGGTGTGAAGAATGCGTTCTTTAAGGTCCATGATGGAAAAGATAACCCCCATTCTTATTTGCTGTATCTTGCTCCTGACAAGTCGCTGCACGTTGATATTGTAAAAAAGCAAGATCATATAAAACTCGTTTATTCAGGGGATACCGGTCCGGAAACCGATTATACGAACATACACCGCGAAACGGTTACCCTTTCCCAAAAATTCAGTAACAATACATGGAGAGATATTCCTGATTTTGACGCATGTGTGAAATATGTCGACATTCAACTTGCTCCTGTAGAGAAAGCCTTGACAAAGGTAAAAAATCAGACGTTCGTAGCACAAGAAAAACAGGGTTGGAAAAAGATGGTGGAGATGCTCTATTTCAACTATGCCATAGCCAAACAACAAGCGGGAGTAGATATGCGGAAAGATAAAGATTTCATGGAGTTTGTGAACAAAATCAACTTCAATGACACGTTGCAAGTAGCTGCAATTGTGCCATATATTGATTGGTATGTCACGGCAAACCCTGATCTGTACAAAAAAGATGAGGAACTACCTATAGGAGCTGTAAAAATACGTGTATTGGGTGAATTGACTCAAGACCAGGGTGTGCGAAACAATATAAGCAAGACTTTGCTCACTGCACAATTGTTTCCACAGATGTTAGGAGCGGATATCTCGGAGACGATTCCGTTCGTGTATCGTGAATTTTTAAAAATATCCACCGATCCTCAGCTTCGGGAAATGGCTGTCAAACAGTTAAAGATTATAGACAATACAACCCCGGGAACGTTGGCGGCTTCATTAAGGATGCGCGATCGGCAAGGGAGGGAAGTGACTCTTGATCAACTGGTCGGGCATGGCAAATATACCTATATTGACTTTTGGGCAACTTGGTGTGGACCATGCTGCAAAGAGATTCCGTTCATCGAAAAGTTGGTTGAACAATATCAGGACATTCGTTTTGTCAGCATCTCCATTGATACTGATGTAGAAACCTGGGAAAAGAAGCTGGCATCAGATAAACCAGCTTGGGAACAATATATCGTTCCGGGGAAAAATCAAATTGATTATGCTGATACATACGGCATAACCAATATCCCGCGTTTTATGATTTTCGACAAGGAAGGACGATTACTGGATGCGAAAGCTCCACGACCTTCTGAAACCAAAATTGAAGAATTGTTTAATCGGTGGAAACCAATCAGTTCATATCAAGTTAGCGGGAATTTGAAAACTCCCAGTGATACTTTATTGGTTGCTTATGTTAATACTCAAACAGGACGAACGAAATTGGATACAGTCCCCTCTAACGCTGGAGCATTCGGATTTGATGCGCTTGATAAAAATACAACCTATGCGGTGGGCATCATAGGCAAACCTAAATATGGAGATGTGCAGGGGTTAATGGCTGCTATGTTCAGTCCTATCCGACTGGTAATCATTCCGGGAGAAAAAGCTGTTGTGACTGGCGATTTCAGAAATTATGAAATAACCGGAAGCACTTTCTATACAGACCTTCAGAAAGCCAAGAAGGAGTTGGAAGCGGATCAAAAGGTGGTAGACGAAAAACAGATGGAGTTAAATGCCTTGAAAGGCAAAAATTCTCCTATCGATGCCATTAACGCGGTAGAAGCGGAAATTGATGTGTTAAAAAGGAAAATCTCTGACACAGCAATGGAGTATATGAAAACTAATCCGAAACAATACGCTTCAGCAGTTTTGATTGAGTGTGTAGTGAACGAGAAAAGAAGAGAAGCTTTCGATTTGTTGGATAGTTGCGTAAAAGAAGGGCCAATGAAAACTTATGCAGAAACTTTGGTGAAAATGGCCGAAGCAGAATTGTATCAAAAAGAGGCGAAGAAAAAGGTTCAGGTGGGAATGGTTGCTCCGGAGTTCAAACTGAAAGATTTGAATGGTAAGGACGTGAGCTTGACAGATTTTCGGGGCAAATATGTGGTGCTTGATTTCTGGGGAAGCTGGTGCGTATGGTGTATCAAAGGTTTTCCTGATATGAAGAAAAGTTACGAAAAACATAAGGTAAAAATCGAGTTCATAAGTATTGCTTGTCGGGATTCTGATGCAAAATGGCGTACAGCTGTAAAGGAAAATGCATTGCCTTGGGTGCAACTCTTCAATGATGGTAAAGATATAGACGTGGCTGCTCTGTATGCTGTAAATGGTTATCCAACCAAGTGTATCATTGATCCGGAAGGGAAAATTGTCAGAATATTTTCAGGAGAGAGTGCGGAATTCTATACATACTTGGATGATTTGTTAAAATAAACACCTAATGGAATAGTAAATTTGGGAAAAGCGTAGCGAATAGATTGGAATAGAGTTCGTTATGCTTTCCTTTTCGGTTGACTTGAAGCCATCAAAATTACGACTATTTTTCTTTTCATCGTCGTTCCTTGTCCTTTGGGGTTGTTTTATGAGTTTTACATTCTTTTCGGATGGTTACTTTTTTTCAAGTCCGTAATCCTCAATGTGTTTAAGGTATAAAATTCATAAAGTTCTTTTTATATTTTCCTCCACTGGCAATATTATCTAAATGTTCAATATCTCATTTCTTCTTTTAAAAGAGATTGACAATCCGGCTGCAAAAGAATATATTCAATTGAAGAAGTATTTGGGAATACCTGCCTTAACTGAGGAATTGGATAAATTCTTAAAAATTATGGGGTCTCAGACACTCGCTTCTTCAAATACCGGCCTGCTTGATTTAGAGATTTTATTGAAATGGGAGCCTAAACTTGAGATTTGAACAGTTAATTATAAAATTTGGTTATGAATTTAAGAGTATTATTTTTTATGTGTGTGTGCCAGTGTGTTGCCCTGGCAGGCTTTGCACAAGGTGTGGAGTTCAGAGACATTTCGTTTGCCGGGGCGCTGAAAGCGGCGAAGGCGGAAAACAAAACGGTATTTATGGATTGTTATACCTCCTGGTGCGGTCCGTGTAAGATGATGACAAATGATATCTTCCCGCAGGAAAAGGTGGGGAAATACATGAACGAGAACTTTGTATGCGTCAAATACGATATGGAAAAAGGGGAAGGTGTCGAATTGAAAAAACGTTATGAAGTATCCGCTTATCCGACTTTTCTTGTGATCGATGCGGATGGGACGATGGTACACCGTTTTGTCGGTTATCGGACGGCAAATGATTTGCTCAGCGAATTGGATTACGACCCTTCTTCGGCCTGGGGTGCCATACAGACGCGCTATGACTCGGGAGAACGGGATAAAGAGTTCCTGTTGCAGTATCTGAATCTGCTGATGGGGGCTTCCGATAAAAGAGCGGGAAAGGTGGCGGGCGAATTGTTTGCCGCTTTGGATGACGATGAAAAAGTGTCTGAAAAGTATGCTTTCCTGTTTCAGAATCTATCTCTGAATACTGTCGGTTCGGATATTTACGCTTATTTTCTGGCCAACCGTCCGCGTTATGAGAAGGCGATGGGCGAAAAGACGGTGTATAACCTGCTGGTGCGTTGCAATACGGAATACCTGCGCTGGTCTTCTTTTGAAAAACAGGATTTGACACCCGGGGAACGGGCTACCATTCAAAAGAATCTGGATGCAGCCGGGATGACGGAATTGTATCCGTTCTGGAATGTGGTACAGGCTTGCCGTGCGGGTGATTTCAACCGATTGATAAAAGCCTGCCGGCAGAATTTCCCGAAGATGGACAGACATCTGGCTTTCTCTTATTATTCCATGTTCCTCGCCAACATGAGGAAGGACGGTGCGCCAGCCCAGCAAAAGGCTTGTGACAAAATTCTGGAAGAGTTGAAGAATCGGCCGATAGAGTAATATTTTATGTGATACTTGGTGTAAAAGCTTTCCGGTTCCTGTCATCGGGGAAATCGGAAGGCTTTTTTGCCTCGAAGTATACCGGCTGGTTTCTTGGCGGGCCTGAATTTACCGCGTTTGATGGGCAGATGAGCTCGTTGATAGTAGTATAGTGGCGAATGTTGCCTTACATGCCTCGGGTATTTCCTGTACTTGAACGAAAAGGTTACTGTCAGTCTCTGCTCCAATCCATTCTCGTTCATCTGTCTGTATAAGATTTTTTGTCCGATAAAATCGGGGAATGGGCTATAATTGCTATATTTGTATAATATAAGATGCGGTTCGGCAAAATCAATCCAACCAGTTTGTTGTTTTTGCTCTCGCCTTTCACTATATTTGTCCATCATAGATGTTTTCGATATGGCGGAAGAACCGGAGAATTTCTTATACGGTATCAATACCAAGCAGGAAAAGGCATGGCAATATTTATATGCGGAGTATTATTCTCCGCTTTGTTGTTATGCTTTGAAAATTCTGAAAGACAGGGAATATGCTATGGATGTGGTGCAGGGGATCATTGTCCGGTTATGGGAAGCGGATACTTATTTCGAAGATATGCCTTCTTTCCGCGGATACCTTTATCGGGCGGTATATCATAATTGTCTGAAAGTTTTACGTGACCGGAATATAAAAGAACTGTGTTTGACCCAATGCGGGCAGGAAGAGGAGAGCGCCGGAGATTTCGGGGCGGTGATCGAGGAAGAGGTCGTCCGTAAATTGCGGGGCGTGATTGCCCGGATGCCGGAGAAACGACGGGAGGTGATGCTGCTTTGTTTAGAAGAAAAAACGGTGGAAGAAATCGGTGAAATTCTGGGAATCAGTGTCAATACGGTCAAAAAACATAAAAAAGAAGCTTATCAGTATATCCGGAAAATTCTGTCGCCTGACATTTTCATTTTATTCTGTCTTTTATTCCACCCCAAAGATTGACTTTTTAAATAAATTTATCCGTTTTTCGAAAAAAATTCAGTTAATAAAGGTACCCGTTTTGTCTTTTTGTGGATTATTTATATAAATAATCGTTATATGAACAAAGATGACGAAATAAGGGAAGAACTTTCTGATTTATGGTGTAAAGAAATTACCGGACAATTGAAGGGAAGTGAGAAAATCCGTCTTCAAAACTTAATAGAAGAACGGGAATTTCCTTTTCCGGATCGCAAACGTTGGTTAGCACGTTTACGTCAGAAAGAGGAGTTCGATTCTGCAATAGCGTATCGTAAATTCCTGCAATACAAAAACAGGAAAAGGTGGTGGAGGTTTGGGCGTATCGGTCTTACCGCAGCGGCAGCCGTTTTGTTGTTTGTGGGGATTGGACTGGTTTGGAGTCATCGGGAACAGCTACGGTCTGTCCCCCCGCTGACGGTAAAAAATGAAGTGGTGGAACCCGGCAGGAGCAAGGCGATGATTACGCTGGCAAACGGAGAGAAAATAGTTTTAGGAGATAAAAAACAGCAACTGATCGGAGAAGACGGAACGCTCCTGAATTTGGATTCTGCCGTCGTGGAATATAAAGGAAAACAAAAGACACCAGCATTGGTATACAATACCATTGATATTCCGATAGGAGGGGAATATCAGTTGGTTTTAGCGGATGGAACTAAAGTTTGGCTCAATGCCGATTCAAAACTAAGGTTCCCGGTTAGTTTTACCGCAGAACGGCGGGAGGTTTATTTAGAAGGAGAGGCCTACTTTGAGGTGGCGAAAGATAGCGAACATCCTTTTATCGTACACATTTCCAGGGGAGCGATTGAGGTGTTGGGTACGGGGTTTAACGTTCGGGATTACCGGGAAGAACAAAAAACCGTTACAACATTGGTGCAGGGAAAGGTGGTGTACCGACCGGAGAGACAACCGGGTCGGGAAATCATGTTGGAACCTGGTTTTCAGATAAAGGATGAAGAAGGAGGAAGTCTTCAGCCCCGGAAAGTAGATGTTATTTTATATACCGGCTGGAAAGACGGAAAATATGTTTTTGAAAATGCAACACTGGAAGAAATCATGCAAGTATTGTCCAGGTGGTATGATATTGCCGTTTTTTATAAACGCGAAGAAGTCAAAAAATTACATTTTACAGGTGATCTGGAACGTTATAAGACAATCAACGATTTTCTGGAATTTATGGAAATCGGTGGAAATGTCCGGTTTAGCATAAAAGGCAAGACTGTTTTGATAGAATAAAAAATAAAGGAGCGGATGTCAGCGCCAACCTTCATCCGCATCCGAGCAGTTAATTTCAGTATTCACTAAAACTAAAACAAAGTTATGAAAAAAAACGAAGTGTATGGGCGTAGTGTACCCATTAATTTTAATCCTTTATTCCGGGTTATGAAATTATGCCTTTTGTTTACTGTGATGTTGAATCTTTCGGTAGTTGCTGCAACAAATGCACAATTGAAAAAGGTTTCCCTGATCATGGAGAACGCAGAGTTGCGTCAGGTATTTAAAAAAATAAAACAACAAACCGGTGTCCGTTTTTTTTATAATGAGGAGAAATTGAAAAATATCGGGAACCGCCGGATCGAAATTCATGATCTGGAATTAGAGAAGGCATTGGATGAGATATTGGAGGGGACGGAACTTACTTACACTTTCCTGCGGGATGTTGTGGTAATCAAAGACAGGGAAAACAGTCGGGAGGTGCTGGAAACTCTGATGCAACAGAAAAGGCTGATCCGGGGAATTGTCAAAGATGAAAAAGGAATTACCCTTCCCGGAGTTTCTGTTATAGTGAAAGGTACCCAGACAGGTGTTGCGACCGATATCAATGGTCGGTTTGAGATCAAAGTGGACGATGAGCCCAACCTGATTTTGCAATTTTCTTTTGTGGGCATGAAAACGAAGGAAATAAAAATCGGAAACAATCAGGAATTGAAAGTGGTCTTGGAAAGCGCTGCCGAAAGTCTCGATGAGGTGATTGTTACAGGTTACCAAACTATCTCGAAAGAACGGACTACCGGTTCGTTCGGAGTGATAACTCCCCGGAATATCGAGACAAAATTACAGTCGAATCTGAGTTCTGTCCTGGAAGGACAGGCCACTGGAGTTG
The DNA here is from genome assembly GCF_985060555.1 of Odoribacter sp. Classification (NCBI taxonomy): domain Bacteria; kingdom Pseudomonadati; phylum Bacteroidota; class Bacteroidia; order Bacteroidales; family Odoribacteraceae; genus Odoribacter; species Odoribacter sp. The sequence goes on from NZ_CFKYFN010000109.1 coordinate 111,719, forward strand.
TACTGGATAAAGACGGTAAAATAGAAATCCGTGGTGTGTCAACTTTCAATGCGGAAAACGAGCCTTTGGTGGTGTTGGACGGTTATCCTATCGAGGGGGGGCTCGAATCGATTAATCCTGAGAATATTGAGAATATTACAGTGCTGAAAGATGGGGTCGCTGCCTCTATCTATGGGTCCAGAGCTGCTAATGGTGTGATTGTAGTAACGACTACCCGTGGGGCTGCCGATCGTTTTAACGTATCTTATAAAGGAATTGTAAGTACGATTTTAAAGCCTCAATTATCTAAATTGAACCGGGCGTCGACTTCGGATTATATCGATGCGGAATTAGATTTGTATTACCAGAATCCGAACCGTCCCAGTACGCAATCCGTTAGCAATATGAGTAAAGTGACCTGGCTGATGATGCAGGCACGGGAAGGAAATATGACTGAGGCAGAAGCTTTGGCTGAAATCGATAAATTGCGGAATATAAACGGTTTGAAGCAGGCGGAGAAATACTTTTACCGCAATCAGCTCAGCCATCAGCATAATATAGCCATCAATGGCGGTACGGAGAAAAATCGGTTTAATGCAGCTGTCAATTATATGTATAATCGGGGAAATATGATTCATTCCGACAATTCCCGTCTGATTTTCGATTTGAAGAACGACTGGAAACCGTCCAAATACATTTCGTTGGGATTAATGGCTAATGTCGTATATACTAAAGATGAACATCCGGTAAGAGGTTGGAGCGATTTGTTGGGTTATACCAATACTTCGTTGATACAGCCTTATGATAATCTGGTCGATCCGGAGACGGGCAAACCGACGACGGTATTTTCGACCAGTACTTATAAAATTGCCAATTATGAGAAAATCGCTAATATGAAGGACTGGAGCTATAATCCGATTGAGGATGTGGGTAAGGAGACGACCGATACGGAAGATATTCAGACTCGTTTGGGAGGAACCTTAAAGATATATATTATCGATGGATTGAATATCGAGACCGGAGGGATTTGGACCAAAGGAAATAAAGTGGAGAAAACGACTTATGACCGGGATGCTTATCGTATCAGGATTCAATACAATGATGCAACCTCCAAGACAAACAACGCCAGTCATTATTTTCCGGACGGAGCAATGATCGATGAATGGCGTAACATCAATGAAAGCTGGACACTCCGGACTCAGATCAACTTTAACCGTTCGTTTCTGAATGACAGGCACCGGGTGACCTTCCTTGCCGGAAATGAAGTACGCAAAAGTACTTATAGTAATAATCAGTATGCGACCCGTTTGGGATATAATCCGACGGCAGGATCTTTCATTCCGGTAAATATAAAAGATTGGAATTCAGGTTTGAATAAGGCGGATATGTTGTTCGGCTCGACTACGGTTTATTCTTTAAAAAACGGGGCGTATAATTTGCGGGATAACCGTTTTGTTTCCTGGTATGGAAACGGTTCTTACGAATTCGACAGCCGTTATCTGGTTAGCGGAAGTGTACGGTTGGATTTGACCAATTTCTTCGGAACAGATTCGAAATACCGGTATAAACCGTTATGGTCGGTGGGAGCAACCTGGAAATTGGCTGAAGAGAAATTCTTCTCCGTCTCCTGGATCGATCGTTTAAATCTGCGGGCTTCTTACGGAATCAACGGAAATATTTCTTTAAGCGAAGGTCCGTACCTGATGCTTGCGGCAGGCTCTTATCAGGAAATGACCGGTGGAGTTTCTTATAGTATTGCTTCTCCTCCAAACAATCAATTGCGTTGGGAAAAGACAAAAACGACCAATATCGGTGCCGATATCGCTTTATTCGATAACCGTATAAATCTGACTTTCGATTATTATTTGAAGAACAGCTCCGATTTGTTGGCCAGAGATGCCATCGACCCGACGACCGGATTCAGCAGTCTGACAAAAAATGTCGGGGAAATGCAGAACAATGGTGTAGAATTTTCTGTTAATGCCGATATTATCAAAAAACAGGATTTCGTCTGGAATTCGGTTTTCAATTTCAGTTATAATAAAAATAAAGTTAAAACATATAATGTAACCCGGATGTATACCAGCCAATGGGCCAGTATGGCACCTATTTTAGCTGAAGGTTACCCTGCCGACGCTATGTTTGGATTTAAATATGCGGGTCTGAACGATAAAGGAGAAGCTTTGGGGTATTCGGCAAACGGAGAGAAAGACCGGCTCGCTAACTTGACTACCGATGATATTATATATTTGGGTACGGTACGTCCGAAATATGATTTGTCGTTTACCAATGCGTTCAAATATAAAAACGTTCAGCTTTCTTTTATGTTTATCGCCAAATTAGGGCATCAATACCGTAAAGACGGTTTCTATGGTATGAATTATCAGAATCGTCATGTTGCCGACCGTTGGCAAAAGCCGGGAGATGAAGCTACCAAAAAATATCCCCAACTCCGGAGTGGAAGTACGGAACATTGGTATTTCCCTTATACCGATTTCCTGACCGGAAACGCCAGTTATATGAAATTGAGGGATGTGACGCTTGCCTATACCTTCCCTAAACATTGGTTGTCTTCTGTAGGAGTAAACAATGTTCGGGCTTACTTCCAGGCACGCAATATTTGGACTGTGACGGCTAAGGGGACGGATATAGACCCGGAAACTGCTCAGGTGAATATGACAGGAGCATATAATAATTTTACGGAACAGGGATTCACGTCATTGCCATTGCGTCCTGAATTTTATTTTGGTTTATCATTTTCATTCTAAATATATATACTTATGAAAGCGAAATTATTGACTATTTCTTTAATGGTGGGCTTGTTTATGGGGTGTCATGATTTTTTGGATGTCAAGCCTGTCGGAAAATTGATTCCTACGGAAGTAGAAGAGTTTGAGAATATACTCAATAATACGTATACGGTAGATTGGTACTATATGGACAATAATAAAGGTACGCTTCTCGCTTCTTTGGGAGATAACCTGCAAATCAGTGAGAATAGTGCCAATTATAATTATACCGCAACCCATCCGAACATTAACCGCTACGCTGCCTATACGTTTAAATTGCCTTACGGTAATCCTGAAAAACCCGATTATTTTTGGGAATGGGGTACTTATCGTGCCGTCGGTTTGTTGAACAATGTGATTGACGGGGTAAATGACGTAAAGAATGAAAAGACGGCGAAATTGGCTGAGGAATTGTCGGCACAGGCCCGGGCTGCCCGGGCGTGGTCTTATCTGACAATGGCCATGATTTATGGACCTGTTTATGATCCTGCCGGAGCTAACGATACAAAAACGATTCCTTATCGTACCGCAGCTTCTCCTACAGAAGCTAATCCGGCATTATCCACAACGGCCGAGGTGTTCGGGCTGGCCAAAGCGGATATCGATTTCGCTCTGAAGAGTGTTCCCGATAATGTAAACCATCCTGCCCGTATGAATCGATGTGCAGTACAGACTTTGATGGCTTATTATTACATGTTTGCACGTGATTTCGGAAAAATGCTGGAATATGCAGATATGGCCTGGACATCGGCCTTAGCTCAGCAAGGTTCGGTGGATAATTTGATTTATAATTACAACGATTTCTACTATGAACCCGATCCGGAGGCCAGTCCTTCTCCGGGTACTGATGTGGAGGTATCATTGGATTTGAAGGGCCAGGACGATTATTTGGGACAGACCTATCACCGGGAAATGTTGTTCTATCGGGTTGCTCCTTCAGGAGGGATGGGAAGCAGTGGTTATCCTTCGGTAGAGTTTATCTCTCTTTTCGATAAAAATACGGATTTGAGATACCGGTTGTTTATGCTGAAGGATTTAGGATATGCGACGACTGTAGGGGATACGAAGTATGATGACGGGATTGTCTTACAATATTATCGGGATGTAAAAATAAAAATGACACAAGGATTCAGTTATCCTGAACTGTTGTTGATGAGAGCAGAAGCATACGCCCGGAACAGTCGGAAAACAGAAGCTTTGTCTGACCTGAATACCCTCAGGAAATACAGGTATGACAATACGCAGGGAAGTACGGACCTTCCCAATGGAGCTGCCCTGACTGAAGATCAGTTGTTGGAGGAAATCCTGAAAGAACGCCGCAGGGAATTACCGATTGCAACTTTCCAGCGTGTGCTCGATCTGAAACGTTTGGCATTGGATAATGGCAAGCCGTGGTGTAAAACCACTATCGAGCACAAAATCGGAACTCAGACTTATTCGGCTTCGATAAATTCCGAATATTACGTTCTCCCTATTCCGAATAACATTATAAAATATAATCCGCAGTGGGGATTGCCGTTGGATACCCGGCCCTATAATCCGAAATAGACCGGGGAAAGAAAAGATCGAAAGTGTTTTGATGAAACCAGGGGCTGTCTAAGAAATGAAGTGCCCTCAAAAAGTTGGACATAAAACTTTTGGGGGCATTTCACTTTTAGACAGTTCTTTTTTTATTGTTTTTCAACGGGATTGTGAAGGATTAAAACAGAGAGGATTGGACAGGTTTCCATCCCCATATTCCCTCCGTCTATTTTTGGATGTAAGTTATCGGAGATGAAGCGTGGAATCCAATGAATAGAGGATGAAGATAAAAAGGAGAAGCTTGAAAAATTAAAGAAATTGGATAAATTTGTATTTATAAAATACAGAGAGTAGTGCATTTTAAATCATAATGGGGTGGAAGATAAAATTAAATATGAAAAACATTGGCTGAAACTGTTGGTAGAAGGAGATGAGAAGGCTTATAAACGTTTGTTTGAATTATATTATTCCTCATTGGTCATGTTTGCTGCAAAATATTTGAGAGATACCGATCTGGCAGAGGATTTGGTACAGGATGTCATTTATGATTTCTGGAAACAGAGGCAGCATCTTTCGGAACTTTCTTCTTTGAAATCCTGGTTGTATATATCAGTGAGAAACCGGTGTATCAATTATCTGGAACATGATAAGGTGAAGAAAAAATACTTACAATTAAACGGGGAAGCTGAAGCTGATTTTTTTCTATCGCAGATCATCGAAGAAGAGGTGTATCTGGCATTGAAACAGGCAATTGATATTTTACCCCCTAAAATCAGGACTATCTTTTATCTGATACTGGAGAGGAAAACCAATGCGGAGATCGCCTCTTTGTTGGGGATAACCGAAGAGGCTGTAAAGGCTTATAGAAAGAGAGGTATGAAGATGCTGCGGATACGGTTGAGTAATTTCTGGATATTAGCATTGTTAATTTTTTAAATTTTTGCCCACTTTTTAGTTTTTTCCTGTCTTTATACAAAAGGCAGAAAATATGGAATTAAAAAGTGAGAAAGCATTTCGGATTGCTGATTTGATTTTGCGTTATCAGGAGGAGACTATCTCAGAAGAGGAGATGGAAGAACTCAGGCTTTGGCTGAAGAAATCAACGGAACATCAGCAACAATTTGAAAATCTGAATGATCGTGACTATATCAGGCGGAAACGCGAACTGGATTTGTCTATAAATCCGGCTGCTGCGTATACTGCTTTTTCTGAAAGAATAGCAAGGGAACGTCCATGGTCTTACAGGAAGTTGCGTGGGTTAGCTGCTGTGGCAGCTGTATGTCTGATTGCAATAGGAATTTACTGGTGCTGGCTCCGGGAAGACAGGAACGGTACGCTTGTTCCTCAGGTATCGACATCTGTCATTCCTGCTGGTAGTAGTAAGGCTGTCCTTACCTTGGCCAACGGGGAACAGATTCATTTGTGCGGAGATACTGCCACTTCTATAAAGCAGCAGGATGGTTCTGTAGCTAAGGCTTCGTCTGCCTCTTTAGTGTATCAGAATATTCCGTCTTTGCCGGAAGAGCTATTGTATAATTCTTTGAGTATTCCCCGTAAGGGAGAATTTACACTTGTACTGTCCGACGGAACGAAAATCTGGCTGAACTCGGAGAGTGAAGTGGAATATCCGATTGTTTTTCCCTCCGGGGAACGAAGGATACGTTTGCAGGGAGAGGCTTATTTTCAGGTGGCCTCTGATAAATCGTCCCCTTTTATTATAGAGATGGGAAAGGTGCAGGTACAGGTGTTGGGAACCTCTTTTAATCTCCGGGCTTATCAGGATGAAGAAATGATTCAGACCACCCTGGTGGAAGGGAGGGTATGCATGTTCACCGACAAAAAACGGATATTGTTGTACCCGAATGAACAGGGGGCTATAGAGCTGAAGACTGGTAATTTAGTTAAAAAGCAAGTGGATGTACAGGCATATATCGGTTGGAAAAACGGGAGGTTTATATTCGAACGTCAGACTCTGGAAGATATTATGAGGACTTTGTCGCGCTGGTATGATGTGCAGGTGGTGTTTCAGTCGGAAAAAGCCCGGCATATTGAATTTACCGGTAATTTAAGACGTTATGATGATTTCGGACAGATCGTGTCGATGCTGGCTCTGGCTTGTCCCGCAAAATTTAATGTTTCAGGAACTACTATTTATATCGCAGAATAAAAGACAGGTAGCCGATGTAGGGAATCGGCCGCCTGTCCGTTCTGGTATTTATTTACTTATAAGTCAAACAAAGTTATGAAAAAAACGAAAAACAGGAAATTTCCCGGTGTATTTCTCCCGGGACGAATGGTGCGGACGATGAAGCTGATGACTTTATTACTTGTGTTACAAACTTTTCAAGTGACTGCGAAAGGATATTCGCAGGAAAATATCACATTGAAAATGAAGAATGTGACCTTTGCAGAGGTCGTTAAAGAGATTGAACGCCAATCCAAAGTGACTTTCCTTTATAATCATGATTATGTACGTGAGCTGGATCGTCTGAATCCGGATTACTCGAATTTGAATCTTCAGGAAGTATTGGATCATATTTTGACAGGAACCAATTTGGAATACAAGTTGATCGATAATACGGTGGTCATTACTGCTAAACAGGGACAGGATCAGTTTGAGCAGGAGATACAGACCATAAAAGGAAAAGTTGTAGATGTACAGGGACATACCTTGCCCGGAGTGACTGTCGTTATCAAGGGTACGAACCTGGGGGTTGCTACGGATATGGATGGAAGATTTTCTATTCAGGTACCCCGTGGCAAGGCTGTCGTCCTGGTGTGTACCTTTGTTGGAATGCGTAAAAAGGAGGTGAATTATGTGGAAGGGAAAGAATTGACTATCGTCATGGAGGAGGAGGCTGCAGAGATGGACGAAGTGATTGTGACGGGGTATTTCCAGAAATCGAAAGAGAGTTTTACAGGTTCGGAGGTAACCATCAATACCGAGGAACTGAAAAAAGTCGGGGCTTTGAATATGATTCAGGCGTTGAATGCTTTCGATCCTTCTATCCGCTTGAACGAGAGCCTTACACAAGGGTCTAACCCCAATGTGATACCGGATATTACGATCCGGGGAGAGAATGGTTTTGACCTGAGGGCCAATGCTGACGATGCGACGACAAACCCCAATGCCCCGCTTTATATTCTGGATGGAGTGGAGGTTTCGGCAGAACGGATCTATGATATGGACCTGAACCGGGTGGAATCCACGACTATCCTGAAAGATGCCAGTGCAACGGCTTTATATGGGTCTCGGGGTGCCAACGGAGTGATTGTCATTACGACTATCCGTCCGAAAGCCGGACAAATCCGGATAAACCTGAATGCCAATTACAACGTTTCAATCCCGGATTTGAGGGATTATAATTTGATGAATGCTGCGGAAAAACTGGAATATGAACGCCGGGCCGGTGTATATACCGATCCTGTTTATTCAGAACAGGTACGACTGGAAGAGCTTTATAATTCACGTTTGGAAGAGGTGAAAAGAGGGGTGGATACTTATTGGTTGTCCCAGCCTCTGACTACTTCGTTAAATCAGCGTTATTCGCTCAATTTTGAAGGAGGAGATCAATATTTCCGTTATGGCGTGGATTTACGATATGATACGGATAAAGGAGTCATGAAGAAATCCGGACGGGACCGGTTGGGGATTAACTTGACTTTCAATTACAATATCGGTTCCAGCTTTTTTATCCGGAATGACTTGTCGGTCGATAATGTGAAAGCGAAGAATTCTCCGTACAATGAATTCTCTTTGTATGCCAACCAGAATCCGTATGACCGGATTTATGACGAAAACGGAGAGTTTGTGGAAAAACTTTCTTCAGGTGACTGGAATCCGCTGGTCAGTGCCAATCTGCCCAAGCGTAATACCAGCACTTATACCTCTGTTCAGGATAATTTCAATATCGACTGGAGGATTATTCCGGCTTTGCGTTTACAGGGGCGTTTCAGTTATACCAGGCAGTTTGACCGGCGGGATTTGTTTAAATCTCCGGAATCACTGGATTACAGTACAGAAACGGATCCGAAAAAGAAGGGGAGTTATTATCTGGTAAATTCCCGGAGTGACCGGTTCGACGGTAATTTGACACTGGCTTATAATAAGACGATAGATAAACACATGCTGAATGTCGGGGTCGGAAGCAATATCATGCAATCGGAGACGGAAGGTGAGTCTTTTACCGGAGTCGGGTTTATCAATCCGGACATGATTTTTATCGGTGCAGCCAATGCTTTTCAGGAAAATACCAGTCCTCAGGGAACCTATGATAAATCGAGATTGGTAGGATTTTTTACCAATGTAAATTATGGGTACGGCAATCGTTACTTCCTGGACTTTTCTTTTCGTTCGGACGGTTCCAGTAAATTCGGACGTAATTCGCGTTTTGCTCCTTTCTGGTCATTGGGGGTAGCCTGGAATGTGCACAATGAGTCTTTTTGGCATGCTCATGAGAAAAACGCATTGAAGCTGAGGGCTTCGGTGGGAAGTACGGGGACAACTAATTTTTCATCTACCCAGGCGCTGACAACTTATTTGTATGATTTTAGCAGGGAATATAACGGAAATTTCGGAGTTAGTCTGGCCGGATACGGTAATTCGAGTTTGAAGTGGCAGACAACCCTTTCTTATAATGTGGGAGTGGATTTTACTTTCTTGCACGGCTTGGTGGTGTTTAACGGAGATTTTTACATTAAAAATACCCGTAGTCTGCTGTTGCCTGTAACTGTAGCTCCTTCGACGGGATTTATCGATTATGTGGAGAATATCGGGAAATTGAGAAATACGGGTGTGGAAGCCCGTTTGCGTTTCAACCTGATCCAGGATGCAGTCAAAGATCTGAGATGGAATGTCACCTTATCCGCTTTCCATAACCGGAGTAAGATTACCCAATTATCCAATCAGTTGGAAACCATCAATCAATATGCCAACGATGACCGGGCAAACCAGGGAACGGTGGTATATCGTCAGTTCGAGGCGGGACGTTCACAGACGGCTTTGATGGTGGTGCGTTCCGGAGGAATCGATCCGGCTACCGGGAATGAAATTTATATTAAACGTAACGGGGAAATGACTTTTGAATATAACCATAACGATAAGATCGAATGTGGGGATATGAAGCCTAAAATCGAAGGAAATGTGAACACTAATCTGAACTGGAAAGGATTCAATCTGTATATGCTGTTTAAATATCAGTACGGTGGAAAAATATATAATGCTACCCTGGCCTCGAAAGTGGAAGGGGTTAATCCGCTTAAGAATGCTGATAAACGGGTATTGTACGACCGTTGGAAAGAACCGGGGGATCATGCGAAATTCAGACGTATCGACGATACGAGTGCGCCCTATCAGACAACCCGCCTGGTATTTGATAACAATTTGCTGGCTTTGCAAAGTGTCTCCCTGTCATATGAGTTGCCTCGTAAGATTTCCCAGAAAATGTATATGGAAAGAGTGAAGCTGCTGTTGAGTTCCACCGATCTGTTCCGCTTGTCCTCGGTAAAACAGGAACGGGGGACGAGTTATCCCTTTGCACGTACTTTCAGTATCGGTTTGAATGTTACTTTTTAGTCGTTAACAGATAAAGATAGAACTTATGAAAATGAAAAATAGCATATGGAATTTAGTTTGGGTGTGTTTGTTATGCTCCTGTAATTCCTGGTTGGATATTAAATTGATAAACCAGAGCGAAGAATCGGAATTGTTCAGTACGGAGCGTGGATTTTCCGAAGCGTTGGCCGGGGTGTATTATGATATGTCGGCGGCGGGACTATATGGTCAGACCCTTTCATTCGGCATGCTGGATGTGATGTCGCGTACTTATGATTATTCCCGGGTGCCGAATGCCATGAAAATATTCAGGGATTATGATTATGAAGACAAGGATATGGAGGCTTATATCTATTCCATATGGTATGCTTTATATGCTAATATTGCAGCCATCAATAATATATTGGAGTGGAGTGATAAAAATGCTTCTGTCCTGTCGGATGCCCGGCGTAATCAGGTCCGGGGTGAGGCATTGGCATTAAGGGCAATGCATCATTTCGATATTTACCGTTTGTTTGCTCCCGATGTGAAGCTGGATAAGGATGCCCGGATTTTACCTTATCAGCTGAAGTTCGGAGTGGAGACACCTGCTGTATATACGACACAGGAATATCTGAATCTGGTGGTCGGGGATTTAGAAAACGCTTTGGAATGCCTGAAAGATGATCCCATTTGTTCGGTGGTACCCTATGAATTAGGAAACGGGGTGGATGAAAATAAAGATCAGGCTGACCAGTATGTTGCACGAATGAATTATTATGCTGCAAAGGCTTTATTGGCCCGGGTTTATCTGGATATGGGGGGAGAATATAAAAAAGAAGCCCGTCGTTTGGCTGAAGAGGTGATTGAAAGTAAAAAATTCGCCTTATTGGATTATGAGAAAAGTTTGAATGTGGATATGGCCGATAAAGATTTGCTTTTTTCTAGTGAGCATATCTTTTCACTACGGAACCAGGCTATAAAAACAGGTGCTGAAGCGATACATAAACGGGTGACTGGTTCGGACGGTAATTTACAGATGGCTGTAGGGTTTCAGAGTAGCATATATGAAGGGGATCTGGATGATTACCGTTTGAATTGGTACAGTGAAATTTATATTGTAAAATATACCTCTGATAATAGTAAACGTTTTTTTCCGAAAGTTCCGATAATCCGTTTGTCGGAAATGTACCTGATTGCTGCGGAGGGTTGGATGGAAGACGATCCGGGGCATGCTGCGGAATTACTGCAGACTTTCAAACAGGCCAGGACACAGAAAGAGGTGGTATCGCAGGAAGTAACCGAAGACGTGATCATGCGGGAAATACGCAAAGAGTTTATCGGGGAAGGAGTGATCTTTTTAACTTATAAACGTTTGCATCACGATATCTGGGGAAATACTTCCGAAGATCAGGTGAAAGCTGATAATAATGTCTTTGTATTCCCGATCCCGGAAGATGAAATAGAGTATGGTAACAGAACACAAAATTGAATTGTCCAATGAAGAAAGTTATATATGTATTTTTATGGTTTTGCCTTTATTTACAAGGATGTGAGCAGAAGGTGGAATATCAGTATGATGATGTCAACCGGATATATTTCCAGTATGAGGTATTAAATAGCCTGGGCAACAAAGTAAGTCTGGATTCTGTCGTTTTTTCTTTTGGAAAACTTTCGGATGACGTTGGTGCAGATACGGCTAAAATAGTGGTACGTGTTTTAGGTAATACGTCGGAAGAACCACGTACTTACCGGGTAAAAGTACTTGAAAAAGGTAATTATTTAAATGGGGAGACCGATATGGTTGCCGATGAAGATTATGTATCCCTGGCTGAGGAGCAATTATTCGGTCCCGGCCGTTTTCAGGATACCCTCCGGATTGTTGTTTTCCGGAAAAATCTGAGTAAAAGCCTTCGGAATCCTGAAAGCAAGACGCTGATGCTTACACTTGTTGCCGGAGGAGATTTTCAGCTGGGCATTGAAGACGGGCGTGAGATGAAATTATCTGTCAATGACATTTTGTTTCCGCCAGCCTGGTGGACGGCCAATGAGGGGGAACTCGGATTTTATCATCCTAAAAAATGGCGTAAGCTGATCGAGCTGGATCCGATTTTCGCTATTGAAGATGCATTTGTGGGAACAGGGGTGGATATGACGAAGAAATCCCAGATATTGAGAGAATGGTTGAATAAAAATATCATTATCGATGATGAGACTGGTATGCGGATTATGATGGACGGACTTGTCGAGATTACGGACTTGAATTAAATAGGAGGCTATTATGAAAAAAATAATTACTTTTTTATACCTACTTATCCTGGCATATGCCTGTTATGATGATAAAGGAAATTACGATTATCGGGAAATCAACCAGATCAGCATACAGAATATCGATAGCCTGGTTCTTTGTGACCAGATGGATTTGTTGTCTATTCCCGTGACTTTGGAGGGAACGCAGTATTCGGATTCAAACCGGTTTACTTATATGTGGGAAGTCAACCAGAAGGTTGTGGCGACGACGAAAGATCTGAATGTATATGCTAATTTCCCGTTGGGGATTAATACAGCACGTTTTGTGGTAACCGATAAGGAATTGGGGACGAAGGCCTTTAAAAATTTCAGAATCAATGTGTCCAGTTCTACGGCAGGTGACGGTATCCTTGTTTTAAGCAAGTATCAGGGGCATGCAGAATTATCCTTTAAGCGTCTGGACAGAGAGGGGAGTACTTTTACTCCGAATTATTATGAAGCATTGACCGGTAACCGTTTGGGAACGAATCCACGCAAGATTCACCGGTGTTATATTCCTGAAGCGGCTAATGTCAATTCGGGATTGAAAATAGAGACGGATCAGCGGTTGAAGTGTCTGAGTGAGGAGACCTTAGTTGAGATCGGAGAAAACAAGTATCTGGATCATAACTTTTTTATCTCACGTGCCATGACTTTGCCGCCGGATATAACGGAGTTTGATGTGAAAGCCTGCTGGCATTTGACGACGTCTGCAACTACAACGAGTTTGGGAGGATATATTTTCGTGATTGCCAATGATGAGCTTTGGCATGATCAACGGATGGCTATGCCTGCGTACAACGTGGATTTGAATATGACATTTATGCAAAAAGCAAGCCCCTGGCATGGGCAATTGTCTCCGGTTATGTTTCTGGCATCTTTGACCGGGAGTGGCACACAAAACTACAGTTCTCCGGAATTGTTATATTTGTTTGATGAAAGTGAAGGACAGTTTATATATGCCAATGTAAACAGTTCTGCAGCTAATAGGGCTTGTTCTGAATTGGGGATTTATGCCGGCTATTCACTTTTGTACGGGACACATACTGCTTCTCCGAATCAGGCTGTCGCTGTTTTGGGAAACGGTTCCGTTTACCGGATGTTATACCTGAAACTTCCGTCGAAGACAAGCGAAACCGCTGCCGTCCCTTTTACCGTACTGGCTGATGTAATTGTGCCTGGTGAGGTGATAAATTCCGGAACCTCTTATTATCCGATGAAGAATGAGAGTTATATGTTTTTTGCAACGGATAACGGCCTGTATCGTTATAATCTGAGAGATCTGGAAAATGGCAATGCGCCGGGAAGTCAGAATAGGATCATGACATTGACCGATTTCGGTTACAATGCTGATGATAAAATCACCTGTATGACAGTATCCAGGACGGAACAGGAAATATTGTTAGGGATTTCCCGCTATGGTGAAGATACCGAAGGAATGGGCGAGGAACTGAAAGGAGACGTGCTGGTCCTGGATCTGAAAACCATGAATATGATCCGGAAGTATGAAGGAGTGGCAGGTTATCCGGTTGACCTTATGGTGAAATACCAAAAATTTCTCAGAGATGGGAAAGAGAATGGGGGGGATGTGTCGGATATATTGTATTTTTGAAATATCCGGATAACAGGAATAGGTAGTTATATTGGAAAGAGTGTATCAAAAAACGATTTTTGAATACACTCTTTTGTTTTTATGGTATTCTAAATGGAATCTTACAAACAGACGTTGAATAATATTGTTGTAAATTAGTAACTTGTCCAAAGTGATTCATTTTTTTTGAAAAAAAGTGTATAAAAAATTTGGAACTGGGGTATTAATGATGCTATCTTTGCAGCCGCAATCAGGAACCGATGTATTGAACAAACGGAGGAGGTGAGAGGGTAGGATGTGTTGGCTTACAGGTTTTTATGTTGTGCAGAGTTCTTCAGGATATTGCCTTGGTCGGGTTCTGAAAAAAAACTTCAGAAATTTCTTTTGAAAAGTTTGGAAGTAATGAAAAAGTCCTTACCTTTGCAGCCGCTTTCCGAAACGAAGCGGACGTTCTGAAACATTTTGACTGATGTGTTTTTCATCTTTTGCGGATGAAGCCTGCAGAAGCTTTCTTCTACGGCGGTTCCGAAAAAAAGTTTGAAAAAAAGTGCGGAAAGATTTGGAGGGAATATGTAAAAGTATTTATCTTTGCATCCGCTTTCGCCTCATAAGTGGGGCGGGTAAAAGAGAAGCAAAAAGAGTTCTTAAAGATATTGAAAGGTTTGAAAACAAACAGCAAGTGCGAGTCCGAGAAGAGATTCAACGGATATAATGACTGAGCGAAAGAGATAATTTTTAAAGTTTTTATTACTATGAAGAGTTTGATCCTGGCTCAGGATGAACGCTAGCGACAGGCTTAACACATGCAAGTCGAGGGGCAGCATGAGGTAGCAATACCTTGATGGCGACCGGCGCACGGGTGAGTAACGCGTATGCAACCTGCCTGATACCGGGGTATAGCCCATGGAAACGTGGATTAACACCCCATAGTACTTTTATCCTGCATGGGATGTGAGTTAAATGTTCAAGGTATCGGATGGGCATGCGTCCTATTAGTTAGTTGGCGGGGTAACAGCCCACCAAGACGATGATAGGTAGGGGTTCTGAGAGGAAGGTCCCCCACATTGGAACTGAGACACGGTCCAAACTCCTACGGGAGGCAGCAGTGAGGAATATTGGTCAATGGACGTAAGTCTGAACCAGCCAAGTCGCGTGAGGGAAGACTGCCCTATGGGTTGTAAACCTCTTTTATAAGGGAAGAATAAGTTCTACGTGTAGAATGATGCCTGTACCTTATGAATAAGCATCGGCTAACTCCGTGCCAGCAGCCGCGGTAATACGGAGGATGCGAGCGTTATCCGGATTTATTGGGTTTAAAGGGTGCGTAGGCGGTTTATTAAGTTAGTGGTTAAATATTTGAGCTAAACTCAATTGTGCCATTAATACTGGTAAACTGGAGTACAGACGAGGTAGGCGGAATAAGTTAAGTAGCGGTGAAATGCATAGATATAACTTAGAACTCCGATAGCGAAGGCAGCTTACCAGACTGTAACTGACGCTGATGCACGAGAGCGTGGGTAGCGAACAGGATTAGATACCCTGGTAGTCCACGCCGTAAACGATGCTCACTGGTTCTGTGCGATATATTGTACGGGATTAAGCGAAAGTATTAAGTGAGCCACCTGGGGAGTACGTCGGCAACGATGAAACTCAAAGGAATTGACGGGGGCCCGCACAAGCGGAGGAACATGTGGTTTAATTCGATGATACGCGAGGAACCTTACCTGGGTTTAAATGGGAAATGTCGTATTTGGAAACAGATATTCTCTTCGGAGCGTTTTTCAAGGTGCTGCATGGTTGTCGTCAGCTCGTGCCGTGAGGTGTCGGGTTAAGTCCCATAACGAGCGCAACCCTTACCGTTAGTTGCTAGCATGTAATGATGAGCACTCTAACGGGACTGCCACCGTAAGGTGAGAGGAAGGCGGGGATGACGTCAAATCAGCACGGCCCTTACACCCAGGGCTACACACGTGTTACAATGGCCGGTACAGAGGGCCGCTACCAGGTGACTGGATGCCAATCTCAAAAGCCGGTCGTAGTTCGGATTGGAGTCTGTAACCCGACTCCATGAAGTTGGATTCGCTAGTAATCGCGCATCAGCCATGGCGCGGTGAATACGTTCCCGGGCCTTGTACACACCGCCCGTCAAGCCATGGAAGCCGGGGGTGCCTGAAGTCCGTAACCGCGAGGATCGGCCTAGGGCAAAACTGGTAACTGGGGCTAAGTCGTAACAAGGTAGCCGTACCGGAAGGTGCGGCTGGAACACCTCCTTTCTGGAGATCAGTTATTA